>JAQTRU010000075.1 GCA_028711655.1 Patescibacteria group bacterium | reverse complement strand
CTGGACGAAGTTAACGGCCTTTTAGTCTTAAGGCAGATGCCAGAAGGAATTATCAAAGGCAGTTTGCGCACCTCCAAGGCTAATGTCGATATTTCCAAGTTGGCTCGCGCCCTGGGCGGCGGCGGCCACGCCAAAGCGGCCGGCTTCACGGTAGAAGGCAGTTTGGAAAAGACGGAGAAAGGATGGAAGATGGTATAAAAAATTTTTAATTTTGTAATTTTATAATTTTATAAATAATTTTTAATATCCTAATTTTTAAACATTAAAAATTTAAGCATTATTTAAAAATTAAAAATTGGAAATTAAAAATTTGATAATATTGACTTGAAACAACAAAACAATTAATATTAATAATAATTTAGTTTAATAATTAATTTTGAATCATATGCCATTAATCCCAACCGTCATTGAAAAATCAGGCCAAATCGAGCGCGCCTACGATATTTATTCCCGCCTGTTAAAAGACCGGATAATTTTTTTAGGCGAACCCATTACCGACCATACGGCCAATATTATCATCGCCCAATTTTTGTTTTTGGACGCGGAAAACAAAGACAAGGATATTAAATTTTACATTAACACTCCGGGCGGCTCGGTTACGGCCGGCATGGCGATTTACGATACCATGCAATATGTTAAAGCCGACGTCTCTACGATTTGCGTAGGGCTGGCCGCCAGCATGGGAGCGGTTCTGCTGGCTTCCGGCGCCAAAGGCAAGCGCTTTACCCTGCCTAATTCGGAAATTCTAATCCACCAGGTCATGGGCGGCTTTGAAGGCCAGGCCTCGGACATTAAAATCCACTCCGAGCATATCTTAAAAGTCAGGGAAAAACTTAATAAAACTTTAGCCAAGCACACCGGCCAGCCGATTTCCATGATTGAAAAAGACACTGACCGCGACCATTTCATGTCGGCCGACGAGGCGGTCAAATACGGCTTAGTTGATAAGGTAATATTAAAATAGCATCACCCCTTTTAACAAAGGGGGCTATGGGGGATTTTATCTTGACACTATATTTCTGGTTTTCTATAATACTATTATCAATCTCTAAATTATTTTATGCCTTTAACTCCCGAACAATTCAATAAACTGGCTACCAAGGAAGACCTGAAAAATTTTGTTACCAAAGATGAAATGCAAAATGTCAAAAGCGACATTTTAGGCGCGGTTGATGCTGTTATGGTTAAGCTGGATAACATTGAGCATGCTTTCGTTTCCAATTTGGCCGCGCATGACCGCTTTGAAGAGCGCATCAGCCGCCTGGAAAATTTTACCGGCATCAATCAGCCGAAAGTAAAACTGGCCGGTAATTCTTAAAAAAATAATTTCTTCATTTAAAAACACCCCGCCTTGGGCGGGGTGTTTTTTGTCGTCTACCGGCAAAAGTCCGCAGGACATTTAGCGAAGAGCTGATTTATTTGAGGAGAGAGATTTCAAAATAATCCGCTCCTCCCCGCCCGCCTCTGGCGGGCTGCCCTGCGGGCTGCTGCCGGCATAATTTTCTCTCCCCCCCTGACAAGGGGGGATTAAGGGGGGTTGTATTTTTTCCCTTTCTGAAACCGCAATCTCATCCGTCATTCCCCTTTTAGTCCCCCTCCTTACCAAGGAGGGGTTAGGGGAGGTTTTAAAAAATTATGATTTCAGGAAGGGAGTGGTGAAAAACATTTTTTAAGTTTTGCCGTCACCACAAACCGGCAAAATTATTTAAAGAGCATAAACCCGAAGGGTTGCAGGGACGCTACGCATGAGCACGCACCGCATGGGATTTACGGCGCTCTATGGGCGTTTCTTCCGTTACAACTTGGCTTTACCTGCCGTGCCAAGAGGACGCGATATTATCAGCCTCGTGCTAAGGCTTAGGGCGATTTTTCTAGGTTTCGCCAAACCTGTTTGTTACCACTGGAACTCATCTCCTCTTTTCCGGGGAGCCACGCTTCCTGAATCGAGAAATAAAGTAAATGTCCAGTCTCCTCCCGTATCAAAGACCAAACAGTTGCTCCCCTGTCGAGTAACACGCACTTCCTCGTCAGGTAATTTCCAGCTTTGGGGGAAGAGAGCTTTCTCGCTTCTCCCCCTTCCCAGAAACTCTTCACGCGCCGCCTCCGACATCAAGGTGGCTACCTCGACTACGTTCATTCCGAGGCAGTCAACTAACCTGGTGTTACCGCCCGCTACTTCCGAATACCCAAATAATTTGTTCATCTTTTCCTCCCTCTTCTCTCGCCGTATGTTTATTTCCCCAAGCGAGTGGGAATATTTTTTAAAAAACTTATACCCCGTACAATTTTGTCAGAAATTGTTATGGGGCGGGATACTTCCCTTTCCGAACTTGCTAATCTTATAACGAGCTCGGAAAGAGGGGGAGAGAAATTTTTTCTCTCTTTCAGATTACTATTTAAAAATAATAATCTAAATTGAGAGCGGAAGTTTTTATGTTAGGAACTTCCGCGAAAACCCGTAAACCTATATTACAGCCTTTTTTACGGCGGCTGGTTTAACCGTTTAAATGAACT
>JAQTRU010000074.1 GCA_028711655.1 Patescibacteria group bacterium | reverse complement strand
TAATTTCTAAATTAAAAACATTTTTGACATTAGGAATTTTTAAATTAGACATTTTATTAGACCTGCCTGCCGCCTGCCTGTCCGGTAGGCAGGGCAGGCAGGAATTAGAAATTAGTTAATTAGAAATTAAGTTATGGATATCAATCTTCATCGGTCGGCAATATCACCCCTATTTTTTTAGAAATAAACGAATTAAAAATACTTAATATGTCTTCTTTCCTAAAGCCGCCAAGCAAGAAGAGCAAGATAAAATAAATTATGCCGCCGGCCGGCGCCAAGGCGAAAATATTAACCAAAGGTTTAAAGTATAAAACTAATCCGGCCATTAGCCCCGCGGCCAGAAGCGATTTCAAAAAAACCATAATAATTTTTGCTTTGCGGTAGCTGATAATTTTTCCCACCCAGAAAATGCCCAAGGCAAACATTAAAATATTGGTAATTAGAACGGTTAAACTGGCTCCGACAGCCTGAAATTTAGCAATTAAAAATAAATTCAGGATTACGCTCGCGGCCGTAACTATGCCCATATTTATAGTGTTTATTTTCTGGCGGTCGCAGGCGTTCAAAAGCGAGCCAATCGGAAAGTTTATAAAGATAAAAATCAAGCCGGCAATAACAATTTGCATGGGGAGAACCGCTTCGGCAAACCCGGATTTAAAAATTAAAATAATTTTATCGGCGGTGACGATGGTGCCGGCGGTGATGGGCAGGGAAATTATAATCAAATAATTCATGGCCCGCTCAAAAGAAATCGCCAGTTGCTTGCGGTTGTTTACCCAATAGGAACTCATGGCCGGATAAAGCGAAGCGGTAAAAGCCAGGGGGAGAAATTGCAGGGCGAAAATAATTTTAAAAGCGATTTGATAAAGCCCGACATACTTGTCTCCGGCCATAAGGGAGAGAAGAACCGAATCAAGATAAGTGTAAATTCTTTGGAAAACGGCGTATAAGCCGAAAGGAATGGCAATGCCCGCGATCAGTTTTATCAAAGCTTTGTCATAAACCGGCCTTATCTTTATCCCCCATTTTCGCCAAAGAATGAAAAGGGAATAAAAAAAGTTAAAAATACTGGCCAAGACCAGAGCCGCCATTATCCAATAAAGCCCCTGGCCTGCGTAAAGGGCGGACAGGCCGAAAGCCATAACAATAAGTTGAAAAACCACCGAGGCTATGCTTTCAAATTTTAGATTGTGAAAACCCCGGATAACCGCGAAGAAAGTCGTGGAGAATGAGTCCAGAACCATGCAGGCCGAGGAAAGATAGACCAAATTCCTGACAATCGCCGGATAATCCATTAAATTTATCATTAAACCCACGACCAATAAGGCCAGGCCGGCCAAAGGCAATTTTATGGTTAAAACCGCCCCTAATAAATTTTTGGCCCTTTCTTCGTTTTTGGCCACTTCCCTGGTTAAAACGTTTACGAGTCCCAGGTCAATAAAAATAGCGAAAATCGTGGTAAAGGAAATGGCAAAATAATATTTGCCCAAATCCTCCGGCCCCAAATTGCGCGCCAGAAGCGTGAAATAGGTGAAAGAAATGACCTTCTGTATAATTAAAGCCAGAGTTAGGTAGGAAGTGTTTTTCGCGATGTTGGCAACCTTTGTCATAAAACCATTATAACATAAAAAATAATAAAAAATAAAAAGGGGAAGCGATGTTTTGCTTCCCCCAAAACGCGGAATCCTTGAGGCTGCTCTCCCCGTTTTTTAGCAAGAGGCAGGTTCAGCTTGTTCTTGGTTGGTATTCCACACCAGTAAAAGTATTTTATTACAGGATTTTTCGGCTCCACATCCACCAAAGCGGATGCTTCTTCACCTCCCAACTATTCTCTGCAAAAACTCGCCCCTCGTAGGACCAGTTAGAGGAATCGAACCTCGTCGTCAGAGGTTTTGGCCTCTGGCTAGACCAACACTGTTTCCACGTTTTTTAGATTTGTAATTTATCAAGAAATTAAATAAAAGTCAAGTCCTTGCCTTATTTTTTATTTTATGTTAGTATCTAAATCAGCACCTAATTCTCGTGCTTTTTTAATTTTCCACAAATCAACAAATCTGCTACGAATATACAAATAATTCCTAAGATGGGCGAGAGGAACAAGGAGGGAAAGATTTCTCCCTTTTCCCCCTCTTACCTTTTTTAAGCTCTCTTTTTGCCTTCTTTGCCATCTAAATTTAATTTATAAATTCGTAATAAGATTTGTAGATTCGTAGGGCAAAAATATGAAAAAAGATATTCATCCAAAATATTACAAAGATGCGAAAGTAAGCTGCGCTTGCGGCCACACTTTTGTTACTGGTTCAACTTTGCCGGAAATCAAAACCGAGCTTTGTTCGGCTTGCCATCCTTTTTATACCGGCAAGCAGAAATTAGTTGACTCGGCCCGCCGGGTAGAAAAATTCCAGGCCAGAATGGAAGCTAAAAAAGAAATGTCCAAGATCCGTAAAGGCAAAAAAGTGAAAAGAGCGGCTAAGGCCAAGACCAGGGCGAAGAAAGAAGTCACGGTAAAGGCGGAAAAGAAAATTGATAAAAAATAAC
>JAQTRU010000073.1 GCA_028711655.1 Patescibacteria group bacterium | reverse complement strand
AAATCCGCCAATTCAGTTAAAATATTGTCCAATTCCCCGGTTTCCTCGCCGACAGAGATTATCTGATTGACGACTGGCGGAAAAAGTTTGGGGTAGGAGGACACAACTTCGTTTATCTGGCTCCCTTTCTTTATCTTCTCGCTCATTTCGTTAACTGCCTTGCGGTAATGGAGATTTCCTAAAACATTGGCGGTTATCTGGAAAGTTTTTATAATCATAATATCGGTTTTCAGCAAAGTGCTGATGGTTCTGGAAAATTTGGCCAAATTCACTTTTTTCACAATTGGAGAAATAATCGGCATATACAAAACTATCGCCTGCCAATAATATTTGCCTCGGTAAGTCCGCATAATCTGAACAATAACTAAAACAGAAACCACTAATATCCCTGCTACCAGCAGGCCGTTGTTAACAATGGCATCGCTTACGCCGATAAGAACGCGGGTAGCCAAGGGCAATTCGGCGTTAAAAGATTCTAACATTCCGACCATCTGGGGCACTATTTTAACCATCATAAACGTCCCGATGCCACCCATCGCCATCACAATTACGGTTGGATAAGTAAGGGCGCCTTTTACCTTTGAAGACAATTCATGCTGCTTTTTCAGCTGGATATAAAGCTGGACCAAAACGTTTTCTAATTTTCCGGAAACTTCCCCGGCCTCTATCATATTTATAAACAACTCGCCGAACACTTTTTTATGGGGCTTCAAACTTTCGGTAAAACTGGTTCCTTTTTCCACGCTCCCGGCAATCTCTCCAATAATTTTAGCGAAACGCTTATTTGAAGTCTGGGCAGATAAAGTCTTCAGGCCGCTGGCCAAGGAAATCCCCGACTTTAACATTATGCCAAGATACTGGACAAAAAATAATTTTTCTTTTAGGGGCACCCGTGAAAAAACCAAAAGGAAGCTGTTGATTCTGGCCGTTAACGACCCGCCGAATTCAGATTTTTTTTTCTTAACTTCTTTTCCGTTGCCTTTGCCTTCGGCCTGCTTCAAAACATCTTCCGCGCCATTACTTTGGTCGCTTATTTTTTGGGGTAAATTAATAGCCATGTTTTTAAAAATGAAATAATAAAATAATTTAAAAGATTAATCCGTTATTTTTATTTTATTATTTTGTTATTTTTTTATTTAAATCGCATGCTTTGGCCCTTTCAAACCCTTGCTGGCGCGCAGGTCGTCAATGCTTTTTTCCAGTCCTTTTTCCAAAGTAACTACCGGCATCCAGCCCAATTCCTCCCTAACCGCGGTAATATCCGGCAGGCACAAAGGAGTCATAAATAATTTTTCCTCGGCATAAACGATTTTTGATTTTGAGCCTATAATATTTATAATTTTCTGCGCCAAATCAGTTAGGGAAATATCCACATCCGAGCCAACATTCAGGGGGCCGGCTAAATCGCTTTCCATCATTTTAACAACCGCGTCAACCATATCGCTTACATAACAAAAAGAAGAAAAAAAACTTTTATCCCCAAAAATATTCAAGTCTTTATTATCCAAGGCGTCTCTTATAAAATCGGGTATCATCTGATCGTCATCAATCTTCATTCTCGGCCCATAGGTCCTGAAAATACGGATTATTTTCGCGTCAATCCCATAAACGTCTTTATAATTTTTTACCATAGTTTCGGCAAATCTTTTTCCTTCGTCGTATGAACTCCGCTCGGACAACACATCAACCTCCCCAAGTTCATTCTCTTTGATCTTTTTGCTTTCCCCCCGCCTCGGGCCATAAACCACCGAGGAAGAAAATTGCATAAATTTAGCTTCATACTGGCGGGCCAAATCAAGAGTATTTTTTACTCCGTGAGAATTAGCCAAAATATTGGCTATTCTATTTTTGCTAAAATCCCGAGGCGACATCGGACAGGCCAGATTGTAAATTTCCTGAATGCCCTGAAACTGAATTTTAAATTTCTGCAATTCCGGCAATTTTTCCAAATCAATCGGTTCGGTTATGTCGTGCCGGATAAACATAAAATTTTCTTCAGCCAGAAGATGGTCAATGTTTCTCTCGTCGCCGGTGGAAAAATTATCAATACAAATTACTTTACAGGTTTTAACTAATTCGTCGCAAAGATGAGACCCTATAAAGCCGGCTCCGCCAGTCACTAAAACGTTTTTTTTATCAAAAATTGCTCGCTTGGACATATGGTTAAAAAATGAAAAATTAAAAATGAAAAATTAAAAATTTTTAAACTCTTTCAGGCTAACAGAAATATTCTAAAACCCAGCATCCAATATCCCTGCCGGCAGGCAGGCAAAACCTAACACCTAATTTTTAATCACCATTGTCCCCACGCTAACTCCGCCGGTGAATTTTTCCTCATAAGCGTAAAAAGACCCAATCAACTTCCCGTTTGTTTCAAAAACTCTGACATGGGGAGATCCGCCCGGGCCGGCGCCGGTAATAATTTCCGCTAACCCGTCATTGTCAATGTCGCCGGCCGCCACGTTAACTCCGCCGCGGAAATTTTTGTCATAAGCGAAGAATTGGCCCTTCAAATTGGCATGATTGTCAAAAATCCTGATATGCGGGCCGCCGCCGGGACCGGGAGCCGTGATGATTTCATCTTTCTTCTGCGCTACTCCG
>JAQTRU010000072.1 GCA_028711655.1 Patescibacteria group bacterium | reverse complement strand
GGCGAATTCTTTTCCAGCCGGGGTGGTGATATCGCTTATTATCGGGGCGAAATTAAGCAAAGCTTCATTCATGCCAATAATGCCAATGGTGGAAAAATGGTTGTTCCAGCATCCGCCAAACCTTTCTTTCACGTTTGCTAAATAATGCCGGGCATAGGGATAAAGGCCGTTTTCCGTTAATTTTTCCAGAACATCCCTTTTGGTCTCCAGGCTTTGTTGGGCTGTTTTCATTAAATTATCCAGCCGGGAGAAAAACTCCTCCTTGGTTTTTGATAAATAACCAATCCTGGGCAAATTAATTGTAACAACGCCAATTGAACCGGTTAAAGGATTGGCGCCGAATAATCCGCCTCCCCTTTTTCTCAATTCCCTGTTATCAAGCCGCAAACGGCAGCACATGCTTCTGGCATCCTCCGGATCCATATCTGAATTGATAAAATTGGAAAAATAAGGAATGCCGTACTTGGCGGTCATTTCAAAAATTTTTTCCGCGACGGCGGAATCCCAGGGAAAATCATTGGTGATATTATAAGTCGGAATCGGGAAAGTAAAAACCCTCCCCTTAGCATCGCCCGCCATCATCAATTCGGCAAAAGCGGTATTAAACATATCCATCTCTTTTTGAAAATCGTTATATTTTTCCGGCTGGACTTTGCCGCCAATTATGACATTTTCCTGCCCCGTGGTCTTGCCGGGAGTTAAATCAAGGGTGATATTGGTAAAAGGCGTCTGAAAACCTACTCGAGTCGGAACGTTTATATTAAAAAGAAATTCCTGCAAACATTGTTTTACTTCCCCGTAGCTAAGCCCGTCATACCTGATAAAAGGAGACAAATAAGTGTCGAAGTTGGAAAAGGCCTCGGCTCCGGCCACCTCGCCCTGCAAAGTGTAAAAAAAGTTTACAACTTGACCCAAGGCTGTGCGGAAATGCTTGGCCGGTCCTGACTCAACTTTTCCGCTTACTCCGCGAAACCCCTGAAGCAATAAATCTTTTAGGTCCCAACCAGCGCAATAGGGGGCCAATATCTGGAGATCATGGAGGTGAAAATCGCCGTTTTTGTGAGCCTCCCTGACATTGGCCGTATAAACCTTGTTCAACCAATAATGGGAAGAGATTGTTGAAGCTAAATGATTATTTAATCCCTGCAGGCTATAGCCCATATTTGAATTTTCTTTAACCCGCCAATCAGCCTGCTTTATATATTCTTCCATCAATTCGTTGGAATTTATCATGGTGGATTTTAAATCACGCAATCTGGCCCGCTGGTCGCGATAAAGAATATAGGCTTTGGCGGTCTTGATACAACGGTTTTTAATCAAAACTTCTTCCACTATATCCTGAATTTCTTCCACGGCCGGAATGCTGCGGAAATGAAATTTGCTTTTCAATATTTCCGCCACCTCGTTGCTCAATTTCTCCGCTAACTCTTCATCTAAGATGCCAACCGCCTCTGCCGCTTTGATTATGGCGCTCTCTATTTTTTTCTGGTCAAAATTAACTATCTCGCCTGACCTTTTTCTAATTTGGGAAACTGTATCTTGCATAAAATAATTCAAATTTTCGACTTAAAAGTTTGGTTTAAATTTACACCAAGTTTCATGCCGAAGTCAGAAGACTAATTCAAATGTTTCAAATAATGTGAATTTTAATTATTTTTTCCCCGCCCTTTTCTTTCCGCTGGTTTTTAATAATTTATTGAGTTCTTTCCGGAAGGTCTGGGCGTCTTTAAAAGATTCATAGACCGAAGCAAAACGGATATAAGCCACCTGATCGACTTTCTTTAGATGCCTCATTATGATTTGGCCGACCTGCGAAGAGGTTATTTCGCTCTTTTTCAAAACTTGAATGTCGCGTTCAATGGAGTGGATGAGTTTTTTGAATTTATCGTCCGTAACCGACCGTTTTTCCAAAGCTTTTTTAAGGCCCCGGGTTACTTTTTCCCTATCGTATGATTCTTTCCGCCCATCCCGCTTAACAATCATCAAATCCAAAATCTCCATTTCCTCATAGGTGGAAAAACGGAAGCCGCACTTTAAGCATTCCCGCCGGCGCCGGATAGACAAGCCGTCAGTCGCCACCCGAGAATCAATCACTTTTGTGTCTAAATAATAGCAAACCGGGCATTTCATATGATAATACTAAGATAATAGGGCCGCAGCTTATGGTTTTTGGCCAAACAAAAAACACCTATCTTGAGTCGCTTCCTTGGCCTTTTTCCGTCTTTTAAGGTTCCCTAGGTGTTTTTAAGGAAATATGAGGAAAAGCTTCATGCCCATATATAGTGCCTACCCTATCTAACAGACCACTATATATTGTATCTACTTAATATTATATACCCGCGCTAAAATCTTGTCAAGGCGGAGAAACTTATCTAATTTTAGGACAATTTTTAAAAAATATTCATATGCTTTTTATCAAGGCAACACTTTTTTAAAAAACCGCCTGTGGATAAGTGGAAAAATATCCCGCCAAAGCAAAAAAAAAGACAAAATAACCCTAAAACAAAAGACCGCTTTTTGCGAGCGGCCCCTTTTATTATGCCCTCCTTCAAAGGCCTACGGGACGGCAGACAGAGGTCAGTTTAAAAATCCCTAAATTTAACCTCCTTTGTCCCCT
>JAQTRU010000071.1 GCA_028711655.1 Patescibacteria group bacterium | reverse complement strand
GTTCGGCACGACCGTGGTTTTGGTCAGCCATAATCGCGAGGTTGTTAATAAATTGAAACGCCGGGTTGTTGCTTTAGACAACGGAATGGTGGTAAGCGACCAAGCGGTCGGGAAATATATCTTATAAAATTATCAATTTTCAATTATGGTTTTGCTTTCTTTCATTAGGGTTATAAAATTCAGCTTCAAAGACATTTACCGCAATATTTGGCTTTCAATTGTGACGGTTATTATTCTGATTTTAGCTTTATTTTCCATAAATCTCCTTCTGACCGTCAGGGTCATAAGCCAGACCGCCATAAACGCCGTAAAAGACAAAATTGATGTGAGCCTATATCTCAAACCTGATTCAACCGAAGGAGAGATCGCGGCTTTGAGGGGGCAGATAAGCAATTTAGCCCAAGTCAAGGAGGTGGACTATGTTTCCAAAGCCCAGGCCTTGGAATTTTTTCAGGAGAAAAACAGGAACAATCCGGAGATTCTTCAGGCTTTGCGGGAGTTAGGCAAAAATCCTTTGACCCCGAGTTTGGTGATAACGCCAAAAAGCGCGGAAGTGGCAGCCGATCTTATCGGCGAGCTAAATAAAATTGAGAGCGAACTGATTGAATCGCGCGATTTTTCCGATCACAAGCTTCTTCTTGATAAAATTAACGGCATTACAGACAGGGTAAGCGAAGTCGGCTTCACCATCAGCTTAATTTTTATTTTTTCCACCTTGCTGGTGGTTTACAACGCCATCCGGGTGGAAATTTACACTCACCGCGAAGAAATCGCCATTATGCGCCTGGTCGGAGCTTCAAACTCTTTTGTCCATATGCCGTTTATGCTTTCCAGCCTAATCTACACTTTAATCGGCACCGCCGCGGTTATCCTTATTTTTTATCCTTTTTTGAGTTTGCTCCAGCCCTATTTAGAAACTTTCTTTGTCGGCTACAATGTCAATATCATTTCTTATTTCAACGAAAATTTCATAAAGATTTTTGGTTTGCAGTTTTTGATTGTTGCCGTAATAAACGCCTTGGCCAGCCTATTGGCAGTGAGGAAATACGCCCGGGTATAAGATAATAAAACCAAAATAATAAAATAATAAAAAGACGTCCGAAAGGACGTTTTTTATGCTTCGCTGAATTAAAGGGACTGTCTCTTTATGGAAACTTAACAAATTTTTGAACGTAACTTCTCTGGTTAGGTTAAATTTCGTCATTCGGCAATTAACCCCGGGTTAATTCGCCCTTTTCCAGATTTTTATCCAAACATCAGCCATTCCGGTCTGAATATCAGGAGCAAGCCGATTATTAGCATAAGAACGCCGCCGATTAAATGCGACCATCGGCTGTATTTAGCGGTAATGCCCGTCATTTGCAGAGTAGTCATCGCCGCAAAAAAAACAAACAAATCGTCCAGCATGAAAATAAAGATATAGATTAATATATAGAAATAATATTGCCAACTGGCCAGATCGCTTAAAGATAAAATTTGGGTAAAAACCACAGGTAAGCCGGCGGAGCAAATAAGTTCAACCAGATTAACCGCGAAAGCCAGAATAATGATTCCGCCCAGGGCCAGATAAAAACTTTTTTGTTGGGTGATATTTTTCAGTCTGGCAAAAATTTTTTGCCTTTTTTCCGCGCCGGTCACCTTGCATCCAGCTTCGGGGTTGGTAAAATATTCTTTCAAATTATAGCCGCCGCCGGTCAAGGCGACCAAGCCGATAATAATTCTTACCCAAACCACCATGCCGATAAACAAAAGCAGGTTCAGCCAGGCGGCCATAAAAAGGAAATAAACCGAGGCCGAGGCGACAATGAAGGTCGTACCCAGAATCCACATTCTTTTTTTGTTTTCCATCCCCAGAAGCAGGCTGATTAGAAATAACAAAATCCACATCGCGCAGGGATTAAACCCGTCTAAAGCGCCTAAGACAACCGCCAAAACCGGCAAGGAAAAATTTTTGATTTCAATTTTACCGAAAAAAGGCGCTGTTATGGATTCTGGTATTTTTTGGTCGCTGTTTTGAATATTTGCGCCCGGCCGGGAAATTGCCCCGATTTCCGCGCCGACATCGCGGCAACCGTTATTCAACGCGCACCTGATCGCATCTTCAATTTTAGCGCCGCTGTATTCTTCATTCATCCAGCCGATTATATAATGCTCTCCGACCACCGTAAAAGGCACGCCCGAAACGTTGGCATTCAACTTTTGGGCAAAGCCAACCATCAGATCGCGGTTTTGTTTGCTTCCCCAGGCCTCATAACTGTGGATTTTTACTTCCGGGTATTTTTTTGCCATCTTTTCCAAAAAAGGCTTTTCTTGTTCGCAATGTGGGCAGCCTTTCCCCCAAAAAAAGTAGATGTTAACGGTTTTGGCTTCTTCCGCCAAAGCGATTTGGCATGGAATAATTAAAAAAGAAGCAAAAAATAAAAGAAATAAAAATTTTTTAAGCATATTTTCAATTTATTAATAATAAGAGTAAGAGCCCGGGGTATTTAATTTTTGCCGCCAAGCCCGCGCTACAAGGCGATTAGCGCGCTATCCGGCCTCAAATTTCCGCGCTTTCAAAGTTTCTGATTTTATTATATAATTATACAGTTATTTGAGCAATAAAGTCGCGGCGAAAAACAGAAATATTTTTTAGCAGACAATAATCATAATAGCATAATAACAAAATAATGGCGATTGAACGAAGGCGTTAAAAATTATATAATTGCGATATATGCA
>JAQTRU010000070.1 GCA_028711655.1 Patescibacteria group bacterium | reverse complement strand
GCTTGAAGCCAATACCGAATTAATATTGGACCACTATAAACATACCAGGGGCGATATGCTTCTAGCCGAGAATTTAATTCAACAGTTTGCCGATTTATATTCAGGCAAAACCACCAAATTTCGCGGATCCAGGCATATTGATAAAAAAGATAATTTTTAAATTAATGAAAAATATCAGAATCATTCCCAGGCTGGATATCAAGGGGCCGAACGTGGTAAAACCGGTGCAGACCGAAGCTTTAAGAATTGTCGGCAACCCAAAAGAGTTGGCTTTCCGCTATTATCAGGGCGGGGCGGATGAGCTTATCTATTTGGATATAGTGGCCAGCCTGTATCAGCGCAATCTGGATTTTGATTTATTAAAATCGGTAACGGAAAATATTTTTATTCCCATCACCGTAGGCGGCGGCATCAGAAGCATTTATGATATCAATAATGTTTTGCGCTCCGGCGCCGATAAGATTGCCGTTAATACTTACGCGGTAAAAAACCCGGATTTTTTAAGCGAAGCAGTGAAAGAATTCGGCTCCCAATGCATTGTGCTTTACGTGGAAGCAAAAAAGCAAGCCGGCGGCAATTATGAAGTTTACACCGATGGCGGCCGGGAAAAGACCGGCATTGATGTGATTGGCTGGATAAAACAGGCGATTGATTTAGGGGTAGGCGAAATTCTTTTAACTTCCGTGGACCGAGAGGGAACCAGAGCCGGCTATGACCTGGAGCTATTAAAACAAGTAAGCGGTTTTTCGCCTATTCCGGTGATTGCCCATGGCGGCGCCGGCAGCCTGGAATCATTTAAGCAGGCGATATTTGAAGCAAGAGTCGACGCTTTGGGCGTATCCTCGGTTTTTCAGTATAACGACTTTTCCATCGGCGAAGTTAAAAAATATTTGTCAGACAATAACATTAACGTAAGAATCGTATGAAGCAAAAGAAAATCGCCATTATAGATTATGGGGTGGGAAATTTATATAGCTTAATCAGGGCCTTTCAGCATTTTAAAGCCGAAGTTTCAGTTGCTGAGGATATTGAATCATTGGGCAGGGCCGACGGCGTGGTTTTGCCTGGCGTCGGCTCTTTTGAAGCCGGTATGAGAGGATTAAAAATCCGCGGTTTAGAGGAAAAAATCAAGCAGCTGGCGTTAGAAGACAAACCTATGCTTGGCATTTGCCTGGGGGCGCAAATTATGTTGACCGAGGGGCATGAATTTGGTATTTTTAAGGGATTGGATATCATTAAAGGCAAGGTAGTCCGCTTCCCGAATTTAGCTGAAAATGAAAAAGTGCCGCAGGTTGGCTGGAATAATATTTCGCCGGCCGCGGCGGATGATTGGCGCGGCACGATTTTTGATCCATTCAATAAAAGCGGCCAAGTTTATTTTGTCCATTCTTATATCTTAGAGCCGGAGTACGAGAAAAATATTTTAGCGTTGACAACTTATGGCGGACATACTTTTTGTTCAGCCGTCAGGCAGGGCAATATTTACGGCTGCCAGTTCCATCCGGAGAAAAGCGGGCAGGTGGGGCTGGAAATAATTGATAATTTTATTAATTTAATATGAATAAATCATTGGACAAGCAATTACTGGCGCAGCCGAAAGAAGTAAAATTTTGCCGGCGGTGTGTTGTTTCCAATCAGCGGCCGCGCACTGAATTTGACGAAGAAGGCGTCTGCGGCGCTTGCCGCTACGCTGAAAAGAAAAAAACTATTAACTGGAAAAAAAGGCAAGAGGAATTTGCAGCGGTTTGCGATAAATATCGTTCTAAAGACGGGAGCTTTGATGTTATTGTTCCCGGCAGCGGCGGCAAAGACAGCGGTTTTACCGCCCATACTTTAAAAACAAAATACGGCATGCATCCTCTTTGCGTTACCTGGGCGCCTTTTATTTATACGGATATCGGCTGGAAAAATTTTCAAAATTTCGTAAAATCCGGCTTCACGGTTTTAAATTGTTTTCCTAATGGAGTTCTGCACCGGAAATTAGCCAGAGTGGCTTTTGAGCTTAAGGGCGATGCTTGGGAGCCTTTCGGTTTCGGGCAAAAAGCCTACGCTTTTCAGATGGCTTTAAAATTTGGCATACCTTTGATTTTTTACGGAGAAAATGGGGAAGTTGAATATGGAGGCTCATTGCAAAACGCCGACAAGCCCTATGAATCGGTTGCTGATTGGGAAAAATTATATTTTAAAGGCGCCGGTATAGACGCTTTGCTGAAAGCCGGCTATGAAATGGGCATTTTTAAAAAAAGCGAGATTGAAGACAAGTCTTTTGATTTTTACCGCACGCCCGAATTGGAAGAGATTGAAAAGCTTGGCGCCCAGATGCATTGGCATTCTTATTATCATAATTGGATTCCTCAGGAAAATTT
Organism: Patescibacteria group bacterium; assembly: GCA_028711655.1. Taxonomy (NCBI): domain Bacteria; species Patescibacteria group bacterium. Next base: position 357 of record JAQTRU010000070.1, on the reverse strand, counting down.
CTATTATTCCCAGAAGCATACCGGTTTTTCCGCCAATGAAGATGGGCATTCCGAGGGCACTTATTCAAAATACGCCAGCTTGGACGACAAGACGGATGGTTTTCATTTTTATTTGGGCTATATAAAATTCGGCCTAGGCCGGGCCACCAGGGACGCCATGATGGAAATACGTTCGGGCCATATTACCCGCGAAGAAGGCATGGCCTTAGTCAAGCGCTATGACGGTGAATTTCCCAAGAAATATTTTAAAGACTTTTTGGAATATCTTGATATAACCGAAGAGCATTTTTGGCGGGTAATTGACGCTTACCGCCAGCCGCATCTTTGGCAAAAAGTTAACGGTGAATGGAAATTGCG
>JAQTRU010000069.1 GCA_028711655.1 Patescibacteria group bacterium | reverse complement strand
ATATTTTGTTTTTGCAATATTGTTTGGCGTGTTTATGTTCGTCTACGGTGAATATGATGATAGCCCCGGGGGACAATTAATGGGGTTAATAGCTGTTATTATCGGAATTGTAGGATTGGCAAAGAATAAGAAAAAAATCTTCCGGCTAAATCACCCCCCTGTTTTAAATAATTATAATTAATTTACACCTATGCCAAAATTTTTAAAATTTTCCCTTTTTGGCTTGTCTCTGCTGATCATTTTTACTTTGACCGGCTGCGGCCAAAAATCAGCCGCCCCCGGCTCTTCAGGGAACAGCTCTGACAGTAGCCGAGCCACGGAACAAAACGGCTTACTTAACGGATCGGCTAGCGCAAACAATGAAGCCGGCCAGATTTTTGAACAAACTGTTGAGGTTGAACTGCCGGATTCGCCGGCCATGAAAACCGAAAGCGAAATCAGGCCACTTTTAAAAAAGATTTTCGGCGATGTAAAAGCAGAATCATACCAAGCTGATATTATGGGCGCGGGATCATTGATTGTTTCCTACGCCACTTCCCGTTTGCCAACCCCTAATGACCTTGGCGCTATTACCAAAGCCATGAAAGAAAAAGGCTATAAAGTCACCATGGAAAATAATAGTAATGTGCAAGCCGTCGCCATGTTTACGGCAAAGCCATATGACGTAAACATTAATTTTGATACCAAGCATCCTACTATTGGCGTTCAGTACAATCCTCACTTTGAGGCGCCGCAATATTAATTGAGAATAAAAAAATCATCCCGAATTCGCGGGATGATTTTTTATTTGTTTGGCTAATTATTTAATTGCCTTTAACTCGAGAACCGTGTCTTCGGTGTAGGTTTGCTTAAAAGCCTGTTTTTGCCGCTGGTAAGTTTTGCGCGCCCAAACTCCTCCCTGGCCAACGATGTCCCAATCTTTGATTTCTATTATGGAAGTAAAATTTTCACCGGCGGCATTCAAGCCTTCGTCCTGATGCATGGCCATAAAATCAAATAGCCAGGAATCTTCGGCAATTTCTACGCCCGGAAAATCGGCGTAATCTGAAACGTAATTGCATTCAAAATCACAGTATTGCCTGGCTTTGGCCAAGCTTGCTTGTATTTCAGCTTCAGCTTCAGGGGAGCCGCCGGGAATAAGAATTGTGCTCATGCAAAAAGCATCTTCGGGCAATTCTTTCTCCTCTTGTTCGCTAAAATCCAGCAATAAGCTTAAATTTTTTTCATCGGTCAAATTATTGCCGGCCGCTTTAAAGTTATATTGGAATGGCCTTAGTTGTTTGCACGTTCCGCCTTTGCCCAACTTTGTCGCCATTTTGTCAATGGTAATATTGCCGGAACTTGCCGCTGAATCTGACGCGTCGTTTACCAGCGCGCTTCCATGAACTTCTGAATGGTAGGTATTGCTGGAGATTTTTGAAGTTATGCTTAATTCATATTTGCCGCATTTTTTTAAAGTAAAATTCTTTTGCCAGCGGCTTCGCGTTATCGGCTCTTCCCAGATGTCTCCGTTAAGGCAAAATTGGCTGCCGGCGGAAACTACCGGGCACTTGGCGTCTTTGCCGATTACTTTAACAGCGTATTCTCCGGAATGGAGTTTTAATTTGTAATAGCCGTTTTTATCGGTCACGTCTTTTTTCTCCCAAGGACTATATTTAGTTTTTTGGGCGATGACCTGCGCGTTTTCCACGGCTTCTCCGTTTTGGTCCACTACCCAGCCGTCAAGCGTGATGCTTTCTTGCGGGTCAAGCTGCCATTCCACCAAAGCCTGGGCGTTATAGGCTTTAATTTTTCCATTTTCCTCACGGTTAAGGCTGTAATTAAATGGTATACTTTTTACCGTGCCATTATTCCAACAGCCGTGCTTCTCGATATTTTCGTCTCCGGATCGGGAATAATACGATTCACCGGCAATCAATTCTTCTTCCATGGTCATGATTACGCCGCAAGCAAAGGGCGGCGGATTTTTTTGCATCTGGGTTAAGGTTTTACTGATGTCCTCTCTTTCCGCTTCGGTCAGTACCAGCCAAACCGGGGCTTTAATGGCCAGCACGCTAAAGGCGTTTAAGTCCGCGGTAACAATATGCTTAGCGGTGTCAACCCGGCTATTAACCTCGGACCAATATTTTTTGCCATTTTCCTCGAGCCATTTAAAAAGGCGCAGATCGGCGGGGGAAATATCGGCCGGTATGGTTTCGGGATCATAGGCGAATTCAACATGCACCGGCCGGCCGTCGTTTTTCAGCCGGTCGATTTTATAGGCTTTGCCGATTACCGGAGAAATAGTTTTAGTGCCCCAAAAAGCATCAGTTATTTCGGTAAATTTAATTTTACCGGAATCACGATTAGCGGTTACCGCTCCCATGGTTTGGCTTTTAACCGTCAGGTTAAAATAAGCGTCCGATAATTTTTCTTTTAGATTAAATCTAAAAAACAGGAAACCGAGCAAAGCGACGATTGCCAAAGCGATGGCAATTAAAATTAATTTTAGTGCCGTGCGCATAAATTTTAATTTATGGGTTATTTCATTTAATTATAGCATAATTTGTTTATAAAAAAAATAATTTGCCGCCAAATCGCCTGCGGGCGCGGCTTTCCGGTTATCTATATTAACAATAAATATTTATTGACAAACGATAAGCCATGGTTTATAATTTTATTATAATTTATATTTAAACGCTATCTATGAAACCAGGCTCAACAATATTCTTAAAGGCAGTAATTATGCTTATCGGAATCGTGGCGC
>JAQTRU010000068.1 GCA_028711655.1 Patescibacteria group bacterium | reverse complement strand
ATCCAAACGGCTTTTCTCTCTCAACGACTGCAAACATGGCTTTTTTGAAAACGGGGTATAATGGCAAGTACATTCCCATCAAGGTCAATAAGAGGGTTGGAAAAAGCATGGTTTCTCCTCGCGATGCCCTAAAAACTTTTATTTTAATTACCAGAATAATAACTCTTTTTGCGCCTATGAGATTTTTTGTTCCCATAAGCATGATATTGGCGTTAGTAACGGTCCTGTCCGTTACGAATGATATAATGCTTTCCAACATTTCCGATACCTCCGTTATTCTTTTTATTTCCACTATTTTTATTTTTTCTTTTGGGGTTGTTTTGGATCAAATAGCCGCCATCAGGAGAGAGTTAAACAAATAGATATCATGGAACAGAAAAAAAACAATCACCGCTTTGGCGGGACAAGTAAAATAATTTTAAGTTTTGATTTTGAATATTGGCACGATTCGTATTTTTTAAGAAAATATTTAAATAAATCGGTCCCGGCTGGCTGGCCAGACTTAATAGAAGAATCTTTATTGCCCGTTTTGAGTTTGCTTAAAGCCAAAGGCATTTCCGCCACTTTTTTTATAACCGGCAAAGTAGCCGAGAGATATCCGGAAATTATAAAGAAGATCGCCCTGGACCACGAGGTGGCTGCGCATAGCTACAAACATGAGGTTTTATATAACAAGGGATTTGAGGAATATTTCAAGGATATTAAAAGAAACAAGGATATTTTAGAAGAAATTATAGGCGAAGAGATCATAGGTTTTAGGGCGCCTTGCTTTTCTTTAAATAAAAAAACAGCATATTTGGTTAAAATTTTAGAGGAATTGGGGTTTAAATACGATAGCAGCTTGGTCCCGGTTAAGACAGGTCTTTACGGCGTAGACAAATCCGGCCGCTTGCCATTTAAGTTATATAGAGATAATTTTTTTAATGATTCAAGGGGAAAAATAACAGAATTTCCTTTAAATACTTTTCTCGGGGTGCCAATATCCGGAGGTTTTTATTTTCGTTTTATACCTTATTTTATTTATAAACGACTGGTAAGGCTTGAATTGGCAAAAAGAAATTATTTTGTTTTTTATGGGCATCCCCACGAATTTTTTGATTTTATACCAAAAATTAAGGCGCCGCGCTGGAAATTAAAATTAAAATATTGGGGCGTTAAAAATTCTTTTAAAAAACTAGAAAAATTTATTAATGATTTTGAATTTACTAACTTTCGAGATTATTTGCATGATAAAAGTTGAACTATTACAAAAAAAAGACGAAAAATCTTGGGACGAATTTGCTTCCAAAGCAAAAAATTCTTCTTTTTGTCATAAATTGGCCTGGCGCAAGGTTGTTAGAGAAGCGTATAATCATCAAGATCTGTATTTGGTGGCTAAAGAAGAAAATATTAAAGGAATTCTGCCCTGTTTTATTATTGCCCATCCTTTGTTTGGTAAAAGAATTATCTCCTTGCCGTTTTGTGGTCAGGGCGGAGTGGTCGGGGAAAATAAGATTGTCCAGGAGTTGTTTGTAAATTATTTAAAGAATTATGTCAAAGAAAAAAAATATGATTTTTTTGAATTGAGGATGCTCGTCCCCATTTCCGGTTTATCGGCCGATTTGTCGCAATTTACCTTTATTTTACCATTGAATAAGTCGGCAGACATATTGTGGAATAATTTAAACAGGAAAACCCGCAATCAAGTTAGAAAATCAAATAGATTCAACTTGCGAGTAGAAATAGGAAATAATTATTTACGGAATTTTTACCAGCTTTATCAAAAATCCATGAAAAGGCTAGGCACTCCCGTCCACAGCAAAGCTTTTATGGAAAAAGTTATTAAAGAATTTCCTGGGCAAGCCGAAATTATTATGGCAAAATTTAGTGATGAATTCGTAGCTGGACTTTTTATTTTATATTATGAAGACACGGCTTTTAATTTATGGGGGGCTTCGGATTCAAAATATGCCTCAATGAATATAAATGATTTTTTATATTGGGAAACTATTAAGCGCTGCGCCGGAAATGATTATAGTTATTTTGATTTTGGCCGATCGCAAGCAAAGTCAGGCACATTTCACTTTAAACAACAATGGGGGGCAAATCCAAAACAACTTTATTATTATAGATATTCTTCTAATAATAAAGCCATCACGTCTGATAAAGATAAATATTATTTTGCGGCTAAAATTTGGAGAAGATTGCCATTAAGTTTTGTTAATCTGGTAGGCCCCGGGTTAAGGAAATATATTCCCTGATGGAATTTTCCCATAGATTAGTTAATTAACATAACTCGCAGTATAAATGTTTTTAAAATTACCTTTTTATAACACAAAATTTATCCAAAAAGATTTTTTCAAATTTTTGTTCATAAAAAATCCACAAAAAATTTTAACCGCAGAATTAAAAAAGTATTTAAGATTGGAAAATATTTTGCTTTTAAAATCCGCTAGGCAGGGGATAATGGCGGTTATCAAAAATTTAAACTTGGCTGAAGGAGATGAAGTGATAATAAGCTCTTTTATATGCCCCGTTGTTCCCGAAGCGATTATTGAAGCGGGGGCAAAGCCCGTTTTCTGCGATATTGGGAAAGAGGGATTTAATATGGACGCGGATAATGTCGAAAAGCTTATTACAAACAAGACTAGAGTGATAATTCTTTCGTATGTTTTTGGCACGATAGCTCCAATTAATAAGTTTGTTGAAATATGCAGGAAGAATAATTTGGTGCTAATTGAAGATTGTGCGCAATGTTTTGGCGCAAAATATAAAGAAAGA
>JAQTRU010000067.1 GCA_028711655.1 Patescibacteria group bacterium | reverse complement strand
GGCATAATCGATGATACCGGCGCTTTTTGCCATCCGAATACCACGGCAACCACTTTAAAAATAGCCGGCCAATTGATGGCCAGCGGAGGACGTTGGCAAAAAATACTTGAGGCCAGAAAACAGGATTTGCCGCAAGAAAAAGCGCTTGCCTTGAATCAGGCTCTTGCCAATTTGGAAGTTGATAAAAAAGCCGGCCTGATTTTTTCTTTTATAGACTATCAATTGGTTTCCCGGTCGGCTAACGGCCTTGGGGAAATAAAAATTGCCGGCATTTTAAGCAATATCCCCGAAGCCAAGATTGCCCTTTCTTTAATCGAAAAAACACCGGGAATAATCGATGTCTCTCTCCGGTCTCAGAAAAACCGCGGAATTAATGTAGATAAAATTGCCCAATGCTTTGGCGGCGGAGGACATAAGCTGGCCGCCGGTTTTAAGAGCCAACTGACTAAAGAAGAAATAATCGAAAAAATAAAAAAGATAATGGAAGGATAATTGAAGTTGAATACTTGATTTTTTTATGTTAAAAAAAGAATAAGCACCTGGCCAGGTAGCCAAGTGGGAAGGCGGAAGTCTGCAAAACTTCTATGAATGGGTTCGATTCCCATCCTGGCCTCAAAAAAATTGCAATCACTAAAAATGCCGCGGTGGTGGAACAGGCAGACACAAGGGACTTAAAATCCCTCGGCCGAAAGGCCATGCGAGTTCGATTCTCGCCCGCGGCACTATAACCAAAACCCCGCCTAAGGCGGGGTTTTGGTTATTCTATTCTATTATTTTTTATTCAACAATTTCAAAAGCCAGACTTTTAACGCCAAACTGCAGGGCCAGGGTTCTTGAGGGCATCCAAATATCAATTTTATGGCTATTCTTTTTGGCCATCCGGTCCTCAACGATAAAAATTTTATCACCATACATCTCCGGAAATTTAACCTTCGTGTCAAAAGGCAAAAAGTTACAAGCCACAATACCATCATAAACATAAGTTCCATTGGCTGTAATAAAAGGGGAGCTGTCTGTTTGATCGGGCGTACTTGAATAAGCTGTAACTATAACTTTCTTTATTTTTTTCTCAATTGAAGTTTTTTCAACTTGTTTTTTATTTTCTTCACTGCAACCATTGGCCGAGAAACAAACCGGCTGAAGAAAAATATTACTTTGTAAAACCAGGCCATTTTCATTCTCCAGCTCAGAAATAGCCATCGAGTTTGGACCGGCAGCCGAAACAGCATAAATATCAGAAGAATTAGTCAGGCCGTTATCTTGCGCTACCGCCTGCGGTAAAAAGGCGATGAATAACCGTCCGATTAAGACAGCCATTGCGAAAACGGCAAAAGGGGTTTTTGCTATATAATTATTAAGTTTTGAAGTCCATTTTATCATATTTTTACCCAAAGCCGAGGGTCTTGTCCTCGGTTTTTGGCTCTAATATTGACTATTATGGCAAACAAAAAATCCCTTTTCAGGGATTACTTATATTAGCACAACTTGTCTTAAAATGTCAAGGTTTAGGTACCGGAGGCTGGCGGGAAGGTTTTAGCCTTAAAATACCCTTTGATTTTCCTCTAACCATTATTTATGAGCGGGTAAGGGGAATCGAACCCCTGTCATCAGGTTGGAAACCTGAGGTAATAGCCTCTATACGATACCCGCCTACGCTTTTGCTTCGGCAAAAGCTTCGGCGGGCAAGCCCGCTAAATTTATGGCTTGCCGATTTGAAGTATTTGGCGAAGAGTCGGGCCGCGGGGATTTGAACCCCGACTAAATGCTCCCAAAGCACTCGTGCTACCATTACACTACGGCCCGATGCAAAATATATTGCCATTGTATCTTAAAAAAAAGCAACCTTCAAGTTTCCAATTGCTGGAAATTTTATATCTATGGTATAATTTTATCAATGGAAAAAAATAGCAACCTCTTATATAAACTCCATCTTTTCAAGGATTGCCAGAATTATAATCTCTCCCTGTGGGAATGTCCCAGTTTTATATTTTTGGTTTTGGGCGTCCTCAATATTACGGCGATGGTCAGCACTTATTTTATCGCCAACCGCTATACCGACCAGCCGGAAATAGTAGCTCTGATTGTTATTGTTGTCTCTGCTTTTATCTTTATTCTTTCCCACTCAATCACTCAGGGCTTTGACAAGCTTGCCCAGGCCAATAAAATGAAAACGGAATTTGTGAGCGTCGCCTCGCATCAGTTGAGGACGCCGCTGGCAGCTATACGCTGGACCCTGAACTTGATAAATGACGGCCACGTTTTAAGCCAGGCCGATATGACTGCTTATTTGACTATGGTTAAGGAAAGCAACGAAAGAATGATCCGGCTGGTCAATGATTTGCTTGATGTTTCCCGGATAGAGATGGGCCATCTGACTTTTTTCCCGAAGCAAACAAATATTTATGTTCTGGTTGAAAAAATAGTCAAAGCTTCCGCTCCTTTCGCCCAGGCCAATAATGTTACCCTAAGCATGGAGGCGCCCGAGACCTTGCCCAACGTTTTGACTGATCCGGAAAAAATTTCCATCACAATTCAAAATTTAGTCGACAACGCCATAAAATACACGAAAGGAAAGGGTGAGGTGAAAGTTTCGATGGAAGCCGACAGTAAATTTGTAAGGGTAGCCGGCAAAGACAAAGGAGTCGGTATCCCCCAGTCTCAACAAAAACATATTTTTAAATAATTCTTCCGATCCGACAATGTTATGAAAAATCAGACCGTCGGCACCGGCCTGGGATTATTTATCGCCCATTCAATCGTTGAAGAAAGCAAAGGGAAAATCTGGTTTGAATCAAAAGAGGGGGAGG
>JAQTRU010000066.1 GCA_028711655.1 Patescibacteria group bacterium | reverse complement strand
ACGCCAATATCGTCCAGCGCAAGGCCACCCTGCGCCGCCTGCAAACGGCCGCTTCGGAAATTATGGATCTAAGCTACCAGGAAGAAGAGGAAATAGACAAGGTTCTGGACCAGACCGAGCAAAAAATTTTTTCCGTTTCGCAGAAATATTTAAAAAATACTTTCGTGCCGATTGACAATCTTTTGACCGAAGCCTTTGAAAGAATTGACGAACTGCATAAGCACGGCGGGAAACTGCGCGGACTGCCGACCGGGTTTACCGACTTGGACAATATTCTGGCCGGTCTTCAAAAAAGCGATTTGATAATACTGGCCGCCCGGCCCAGCGTCGGCAAAACTTCCCTGGCTTTGGATATTGCCCGCCAAGCCGCGATTAAAAGCAAAGAAGGGGTCGGGCTCTTCTCCCTGGAAATGAGCAAGGAGCAATTGGTGGACCGGCTACTCTGCTCCCAATCCCATGTTAATTTATGGAAAATGCGCACGGGAAAACTTTCCGACCGGGAAGAAGACAATGATTTTACCCGCATCGGCGAAGCTATGGGCCAGCTTTCCGAAGCTCCGATTTATATTGACGACTCCCCCATTTCCTCCGTCATGGATATAAGAACAAAGGCCAGGCGGTTGCAGATGGAAAAAGGGCTTGGCCTGATTGTTATTGATTATTTGCAATTAATGGAAGGGCGGGGAAAATACGGGGATAACCGCGTGCAGGAAGTGGCGGAAATCAGCCGCGGCCTTAAAGCCATAGCCCGCGAATTGAATATTCCGGTTTTGGCCGCTTCCCAGCTTTCCCGAGCGGTTGAACAGACCGGCGGTCCGGCCATCCCGAAACTGGCCCACTTGCGCGAGTCCGGTTCAATCGAGCAGGACGCTGACGTTGTCATGTTTATTTACCGCAAGGCGGCTGACCGGCATTATAACCGCGAGGACCTGCCGGAAGCGGAAAAAAACCTGGCCCAGATTTTTATAGCCAAGCACCGCAACGGCCCGACCGGAAAAATCGAATTATTTTTTAATGAAGAAACGGCCAGTTTCAACAGCGTGGAAAAAACCGGCCTGGAAGAGCCGCCGGAGTTCTAAACATTACAAATTACAAATCTTATACAAATATACAAATTCAGCGGAAAAAATTTATCTGGTATTTGTAAAATTTGTAATGAATTTGTAATTTGTAAATAAACATATGTTTGGAAAACTAAAATATATGAAAGACCTGCGCTCGCAGGCAAAAACCATGCAGAACGCTTTAGCCCAAGAATCAATAACGGTTGAAAAAAGCGGAATAAAAGTAGTCATGAACGGCAACATGGAAATTATTTCTTTATCCATAAATGAAGAATTGGCCAAAGAATCTTTGGAGGGAATAATAATTGGCTGCCTTAATGAGGCTATAAAAAAAACCCAAAGGCTGATGGCGCAAAAAATGCAGGAAATGGGAGGCCTGCCTGGTCTTAAATAAATTCTAAACTCTAAATCCTAAATCCTAAACAATTTCAAAATTCTCACCGCCTCAGCGGGATCCCGCCCTCTATAAGTTTTAAATAATGTGGCGGGAAAATTACCAAAATTCAAAACATTAGTTTAAAACATTTGAATTTTGATATTTGGATTTGTTTAGAATTTAGAACTTAGGATTTAGGATTTTTATATAATATATAACATGGGAAATAAATGAAATTCCCTTTGGCCATCCAAAATTTGATTGAACACTTTTCTAAATTGCCATCCGTGGGCCCAAAAACCGCCCAGCGGTATGTTTTTTATTTATTAAAGCAGCCGGCGGAAGAATTGCAAAAAATGGCGCAGTTTATTGCCGAGCTTAAAGAAAAAACGATTATCTGCTCCCGCTGTTTGGCCATTGCCGAATCCAGCCCTTGCCCGATTTGCGCTGACAAAAAGCGCCGGCAGGATATAATTTGCGTTGTCGCCAATACGCAGGATATGCTCACTCTGGAAGCTACTCGCCAATATAACGGCCTCTATCATGTCCTGGGCGGCCTTATTAATACGATTGAAGAAGTTAAGCCGGAACAGCTTAATATAAGAAGACTCGTTGATCGGGTGAAAAAAGACGGAATCAAAGAAATAATTCTGGCTTTGAACCCCAATTTAGAAGGCGAAACCACGGTCCTGTATTTAGTTAAACTGCTAAAACCCCAGAAAATAAAAATTACCAAATTAGCCCGCGGCCTGCCCACGGGCGCGGACCTTGAATACGCGGACGAGATAACCTTGGCCAACGCGCTGAAGTATAGAAATGAACTGTAAATAAATTCCTAATTCACCTAATGTCTAATTCCTGCCTGCCGCCTGCCTACCGGACAGGCAGGCGGCAGGCAGGTCTAATAAAATGTCTAATTTAATCCGCCAGCTGGCGGACTAATGTCAAAAATGTTTTTAATTTAGAAATTAGATATTAGAATTTTTATTAGAAATTAGGTGAATTAGAAATTAGAAATTACTCATAACTTTACTATTAAAAAAGAGGCGATCATCTCGCGCTCTTTTTTATTTTATCTTACGCAATTGAAGTAATCTCCACTTTTGTATACGGCTGCCTGTGCCCGATATTTCTTTTATACCTGGTTTTATTTTTATATTTTATAACGGAAATTTTTTTGCCTCTGCCCTGCTCTAAAATTTTTCCTTCCACCTTTTCTCCTAAACTCGGCTTGCCTAAATTCAGTTCTTTAGCATCGGGGGTGGCTGTTAATAAAGTTTCAAATTTTACTTTATCACCTTCTTTCTTATCCAGCTTTTCTATTTTTAAAACCTGGCCCGGCTTAACTTTATATAAATGCTTAAGGGCCATGAGAAACCGTGAAGGGGCATTTTCAATTTACGATAAAGATACGCCTTTGGAAGTTGTAGGGTATACCAGCTGC
>JAQTRU010000065.1 GCA_028711655.1 Patescibacteria group bacterium | reverse complement strand
GAGCCCCTTCAACCGCGTCGTTTTTGTCTTTGTCGGCGACAGAGGAAACATCAGCCTCATAAACCAAATGGGTGCCGCCCAATAAATCCAAACCCAGCCTGAATGGCAATTCTTTGACTCGGGGGAGGTTGACGGTGTCGCTGGTCTTTCCGGACAGCCAACTCGCTCCCTTGTTGTAATAAAAACCGGCATCAACCAAAAAACCGGCCAAAGTAAAAATAATTATAAGAATAAAAACCTGCCAAAGTCTGCCCCTGGGCGTTGGTTTTAAAATTTTCTGGATTATATTATCAGACATAAGGGTTAAAAAATAAAAGGGCTAAAAAGCCTTTAATTTATCCGCTAAATACATCTTAAAACAAACGAAAATAAAAAGCAAGAGTAAATAATATATTGATAAATTAAGCCAAATGTCTTATCCTAATAGTATCCGCAACCTCCAAATTCATAATTCATTATTCATAATTCGTAATTCACGTAAAATGAAGTTTAAATTAAAAACGCCATTCCAACCCGCCGGAGATCAGCCTGTTGCCATCAAAAAACTTGTTTCCGGCCTGAAAAAAAATTACAAACACCAGACTTTGCTTGGCTTAACCGGGTCCGGCAAAACTTTTACCATGGCTAAAATTATAGAAGCCGTACAGAAACCAACCCTAATAATTTCCCATAATAAAACTCTGGCCGCCCAGCTTTACGGCGAGTTCAGGCAATTTTTTCCTGACAACGCCGTTCATTATTTTGTTTCCTATTATGATTATTACCAGCCCGAGGCCTATATCCCCCAGACTGACACTTATATTGAAAAAGAAACTTCCATTAATGAAGAAATTGACCGTTTGCGCCACGCCGCCACCCAGTCGCTTATCAACCGGAAAGACGTTTTGATCGTGGCCAGCGTTTCCTGCATTTACGGCTTGGGCGAGAAAAAAGATTATGAAGCCATGAGCATAAAATTTGAAGTCGGGCAAAAAATCAAAAGAAATGAACTCCTGCGCCAATTAATAAAAATTCAGTACGAAAGGGATGATAAGCAATTTTACCGCGGCCAGTTCCGGGTCAGAGGAGAAGCGATTGATGTCCACTTGGCCACCGGCGAGGCCATTATCCAAATTATAATGTTTGGCGATACAATAGATAAAATTTCTATCTTTAACATAAAACCCGGACAACCGGTCTTAAGACTCCTGGCCTTGTCTAATAAAGGTAAAGATAAATTAAAGTCAATTAAAATTCTGCCGGCCAAACATTTTATGACTCCGGAAAACAAAATGGCCAAAGCTTTAAAAAATATCCGGGCGGAATTGGCCAAAAGATTAAAAGAATTAAAGAAGCAAAAAAAAGAAGTGGAAGCTTACCGTTTGGAGAAAAAGACCAATTATGACCTGGAAATGATTGAACAGGTCGGTTATTGCAACGGGATTGAAAATTATTCGCGGCATTTATCCGACCGCGCTCCGGGGGAGCCTCCGGCCACTTTGTTGGATTTTTTCAGCGATGATTATTTAATGTTCATAGACGAATCGCATGTTACTATTCCGCAGATTCGCGGCATGTACGCCGGCGACCAATCAAGAAAGCAAACGCTCATTGATTTCGGCTTCCGCCTGCCTAGCGCTCGCGACAACCGGCCTCTGAATTTTTCCGAGTTCAACAAAAGGGTCAACCAAATTATCTATGTAAGCGCCACTCCGCAAGACTACGAAATAAAAAAATCAAAGCAGGTTGCGGAGCAGATTATCCGGCCCACTTATTTGCTTGATCCGGAAATTGAGGTGAAACCGACCCAGCAACAAATTCCAGACTTAATTGAAGAAATAAAAAAACGGACTGAAAGAAAACAACGCATCCTGGTTACCACCTTAACTAAAAAAATGGCCGAAGAACTGGCCGATTATTTAAAAGAGCAAGGCATAAAGGTCCAATATCTCCACAGCGAAGTTGACACCTTGGAAAGAGTGGATATCCTGCGCGATTTGCGTTTGGGAAAATATGATGTTTTAGTGGGCATAAATTTATTGCGGGAAGGCCTTGATCTTCCCGAAGTCTCCCTGGTCGCGATTTTGGACGCGGACATAGGCGGATTCCTGCGCAATGAAACTTCTTTAATCCAGACCGCGGGCCGGGCGGCCCGGCACGCCGAAGGCAAAGTTATAATGTATGGGGACAATATCACTCCGGCCATGCAATATGCTATCAGGGAAACGAAAAGACGCCGAGAGAAACAAATCGCTTATAATAAAAAAAACGGCTTGACGCCGCGAACCATAGAAACCAAATTCCACGATTCAATAATATAACATCTATATAATTCGCATGTGCCGTCCCGAGTACTCGGAATAGTGCGGCTTTTTTGCGCTAGCAAAAAAATAACAAAAAAAGGGGTTAAATCTACGACAAGTCGTTTTATAAGATTTAACCCCCTCACTTCTTTTTTTTGGAAGCCTCCAGAAGTTTCTCGCCGAGTCGCCGAATTTCCGTCATCATCGGAGAGTTTCTGTGGGCCACAAGAACTGTCGGGGAAACTAAAAGCCTTTTGACTACCACCAATCCGGCTTCTCTTAAACTTTTGCCGGTTTCCACGACATCGATCCCGTAGTCGTAGCCGCAACAGGTGACTAAGGCCTCAATTGAACCGTCAAAAACGTCAATTTGCGCTTCCCGGAAACCAGCGTCGCCGCGGCCAATATTTTCATACAAGCTGGCAACTTTGATTTCGGGTTTATCAACAAATTTTCTGTCTTTGCCGATAATTGAAACCGTGATCGGCTTCCTTGTCCTTTTTGCCAAAGGAAGCTCAACAACGACTTCAAGATCGTTGAAAAAACCGGAGTCAACAACCAAATCATACCCGAGCATGGCGCAGATCGGATTCCTGCCTCCGTCAGCGGCAATGAGTTTAGGCATATTCTTCGGCCTCATTACCGGCATCATTGAGAAAATGCTGCCAGGCCGAATTATCGCCATCGGGCTTCGGTCGTCTATGACTACCGGCTCTCCGGCTCTTGCCAGCAAAACCGAAGAAGACGCCTCCAAGCTTCCGTTCGGTTTGAGAAAAATTATTTCCCCCATGATCCACCCCCTTTCAGGAGAGTTAAGTTAAAAAAGAACAAAAAATCCTCCCTTATTGTTTTACCTGTCCCGCTCCTCGAGAGGGGCGGGATTATTTTATTTTACTTATTCAATTTATCTAAAACCATTTTATAGC
>JAQTRU010000064.1 GCA_028711655.1 Patescibacteria group bacterium | reverse complement strand
CTTGCATAAAAGTCGGCCTTTATTTTTATCCGACAGATAATGCTCCTTAAAATGTAAAATCTTAAATCTGGTGCTAATGGCGTTGCCGAATTTAAAAATCTTCCATAGCCTATAATTGGCTTGCACATTTTCATCAAAACCGCTTAAAGCCGCGATTAAATCATCGTTTAAAACGTCTCCGCCGGTCTTCAGCCGCTCGCCCACTTCGGTAAAAGCGATAATATCAATCTTTTCGGATTCAATATACTTGTTGATTTTTTGGAAATCCATGGTATGGCCGAAAAAATATTTCCAGCTCGAAAGCAGATACTGCCAATAGCCGCGAGTTACTTTAACGCCGAGCTGAATATTGAAAGTCGCGATTTTAAATGATGGGTTGCCATTTATATTTTCAGACATAAAAATTTATTTTATCTTGCATACGGCTTTTAATTCTTTTAAATCATCGGCTGTTAATTTATCATTGCCGCTTTCGTTCAGCCGGTACATGATGGCCTGCGGATTGTCCACATGCTCCAGGCCTAAAGCGTGCCCGAGCTCATGTGCCAAAACCCTTAGCAATAGTTCGCGGCTGTCAAATTGATAAATATTTATTCTTACGCCGGCGGCATCGCTAATATATTCGCCCTCCTGGAATTCTCCGGCCGCGCTGGAACCGATGGTATTATAATTGCTTACATTTAAATTTAATTCATAAATCAGCCGGTTGATTACATTAGCCAAGGCATTAAGGTCGTCAACGGTTTTATTAAATTCGCCCTGTTTTGCCTGAATTGACGCTGCCAAAACGTTCAGGTCTTTTCTTTCCTGCTCTAAAATGGCTATCTCATCCGGCGTGGCGCCGCCGCGCCGGTTAGCCGCTTTAACTTCGTCTTCATAATTGGCTTTCTGCTGGTTATAATAATTTACTAAATCATCCAGCTCTTTTTTTTGCGTATTGTAATTTTTATAATAAACATCATACTTATTTTTTAAAGCTTCATAAGTGGCTTTATCTTTGCTGATATTAATGCCTAAATTATTTAATTTTACGGTTGAATCCTGGCGTGAATCGTAAATTAAATTAATTTTTAAACTGCCGGCCTCCGAGTAGCTGAATAACTTCCTGCCCGCTCCTTCTTCCCAGATTTGCGCCGCTTGGTTTACGGCTTTTATCAAATCATCTTCGCTTAAGCCGAACCGCTTGTCTAAATCACCGATTGAATAAGCAATCGGCTTGTCGCAAGGGCTGATTATTTTACTAAAATTTTCTATGGCTAAATTAAGGTCTTTACTGAAATAAAGAGTAGCGCTGACTATAATGGCTAAAAAAATAACTATTTTAAAAATTTTACCGGCTAATTTCATATTTTGAAAATTATTCGTATCTTAGGGCTTCAATCGGATCCATGGCGGCCGCCGCCCGCGCCGGCAAAACGCCAAAACCTATGCCTAAAACGGCGGCCACGCTAAAAGCCAAAGCAATGGCATAAAGCGGCACGGAGAAAGCCCAAACCAAATTATTGGCCGAGGCAATTACGGCTACCAGCGCGCCAAGCAAAGAGCCGAGCGCGATGCCGATTACCCCGCCCAAAAGCGTTACCAAAACCGATTCAATTAAAAATTCATTTAAAATATCGGTTGGTTTGGCGCCCACGGCTTTTTTCAAGCCGATTTCCGAGGTGCGCTCGGTCACGGACACATACATGATATTCATGATGCCCACCCCGCCCACCACTAAAGAGATGGCCGCGATGGCAATCAGCAAAAGCGTGATGCCGT
Organism: Patescibacteria group bacterium; assembly: GCA_028711655.1. Lineage (NCBI taxonomy): Bacteria > Patescibacteria group bacterium. Next base: position 1,484 of record JAQTRU010000064.1, on the reverse strand, counting down.
TGAAAATAGTATTAAAACTTTCCATGGCTTGCGCCATGGTTTGCACGACAAAATCATCTTTTGCCGGATCGGTTATATTGTGGTTGCGGCGTAAAACCATTGTAACGTCTTCGGCTGTGGCATCGCCCAGCTTGGCATCTTTCATTTCAATGACAAGCGCCACCACGTAATTAATGCCCAATATTTTTTTCTGCGCGGTATTTAACGGAATATAGAGCGAATCGTCTTCGCCTCCGCCCAGGCCGCCGCGTGAATTATAAACTCCTATTACCTGGAAATTCAAATCGTCCAAACGGAAAAATTTTCCCTCCGGATCATCCTGGCCGAATAAATCGGAGGCTAAATTACTGCCTAAAATTGCCACCTGGGCCGCGCCCGCCTCTTCGGCCATGGTATAAAATCTGCCTTGTTTTAGGGTGCCTTTATCAATATCAAAGCGGTCGGCCGAAGCGCCATAAAATAAAATGCTTTTGGCATTATCACGGTAGCTGGCCACTTTCTGCCCCACTACCATGCCATAACCGCCCACTACGTTGGGCAAGCGCTTAATTTCATCCAAATCGCGATTTTTCAAAGTAGTGATAGCCACAGCTGAAGCCGCTCGGCTAAGGTCCGCGCTGGCCGCGCTGGCATTACGATTTTTTGTGGTTGGCGGAACCCGCGTCTCCGCGAATAAAGTATTGCTGCCGTAGGTTTTTACCTGATCATTAATTAAGCTGCGAAAGCCTTCGCCGGCCGATAAAACCAAAATCACCGTGGCGATGCCGATTATGATGCCCAAAGTTGTCAACACGGTACGGACCGGATTGGTAATTAAAGATTTAATAGATTGTCGGAAGGCAGTAAGCATATCTATAATTAAGTTAAAATTTAATGGCCGTAGAGCTTTGCTCGCTATTAAATTTTAACTTAATACCTTATATTTTTTGAAAATATTAAAAACTTTTTCTAAAAAAGTTTTTAAAGTTTACTCATATCTTAAAGCATCTATCGGATTTAACCGGGCGGCTTTAAGCGCCGGGTACAATCCGAAAACCACGCCGGTTAAAATTGAAACGCCGATAGCTAAAACCACTGAAGTCAAGGAAATAACATAAGCCCAATCATAACCCAAATAATCCATTAAAAGAGAAATCAAATATGAAATTATCGCCCCCAGAACTATGCCGATTAAACCGCCGATTAAAGTAAACAGTCCAGCTTCAAGCAAGAATTGCCGGAGGATTGCCGCATTTGAGGCGCCTACGGCTTTGCGCAAGCCGATTTCACGGGTGCGTTCCGCCACGGTAACCAGCATAATATTTAAAATGCCGATGCCGCCTACCAATAAAGCGATAGCGGCCATAGACGTTAAGAATAAGCTTAAAGCATTGGTGACCGTGGTAAGGATGCTAACGGCGTCGGCAATGTTGCGCACGGTAAAATCGGCATCCGCCTCGCGCTTGATATGGTGCTCGGAATTAATTACCGCGGTGGCATCGCTG
>JAQTRU010000063.1 GCA_028711655.1 Patescibacteria group bacterium | reverse complement strand
TTTTGGTTTTTCTTTTAAATTATCCATGGGGTTATATTGCCTATATTTTAAAATTTATAAACTTCTGTGTCAAACGTTGAAAAAATTATGCATTTTTACTGGTTATTCCAATATTCTTAAGAACATTGGAATAACCAAATTGCGCTTGTTTGGCTACTTTGCCCTACTTTGCGTTAGCCACGCCATCAATTCGTCAGCATAATTTTGCAGCATAATAGAGTTCGAAGAAATGGAAAGCGCCCGCTCTATTTCATCAACCGCATTGGGTAAATATTTATCAACGATTTGCGAAGGATGAATAAACGGATTAATAACATGGTAAGCGTACTTATCAATTACCGCTTCATTTTCCGCTGAATTACGAACAAGGATTACTGCCACATCATCCCAATACACCAGTTTAAAACCCATTTCAAACATTGTTTTTAACATCCAGTCCCCGACAATCTTGTTCGTCGGTTCCCTGTACCACATTATAAAATAATTTACTTTGTATTCCTGATTGATGACGTCCTGCCAGCCCGGTTGGGTAAATAAAACTTTTTTCAAATTTTCGTTTGGTTTGCCCGCAAAAACTTCGCTTCGGCCATCCATAAAAATCAATTGTTTGGGCCAAAGCCGCCAAATTAAATATCCGCCGCTGGATTGAAAATTAAACATCGGCCCGGAAATATTGTTTTTTTCTATAAAATCAACGGCTTTAACCGGAAGCAACGATTCATTAACTATTGACCGGTTCCAAATACGGATGGCGCCACTAATAATAACCAAAGCCATCAACGCTCCGGAAAAAATCCAAATTATCGGCTTAGGATCAATTTCTATTTTCTTTTTGGAAATAAAATCAAAAAAGGCGCCGGAGACCAAGGGGACAGCCACTATCGGGAAAAAACCGACGTGTCTGATTGAAATAAGGGGCATGGCAAAAAATCCTAAAATTAACGCAACCGAAGTCCAGTCAATTTCAAAAAACTTCTTTTTCCTGAAGGCGTGCCACAACACAATAATCAAAAAAACCAGCATTAAAGCGATAAAAACTTTGGATTGCCAAGTACTTGTATAGCTTAAAAGCGATTGCCATTCCATCACGCCCATATCCTTAACAGTTGAAGCGATGTCGAAATTATACGTGAGAACTTTGTAGCCGTTAGGATTTAATAGTGTTGCCGCGCAGGATAGAAAGAAGATAATAAGCGGCAGTACAATGGGAATACGACTTTTTATCCTCTTAATCACAAGACCGACAGCGTAAGCGCCTAAAATCGCAATGCCCAAAATCACTCCAGCGTGCAAATTGGCCCAAAGTATAAAAATCAGCGGAAGGAAATAAAGCAGTTTTTTATTATTACTTTTGCGCCAGCGTTCCAAGGCAAAAATCAAAAGAGCAGTCAGCAAATAAGAAAATACTTGCGGCCGCACCACCCACAATTCCGCAGAAAAATAAGCAAGAATAAAAAGAACAAATAACGGGATAATGGACTTGCCAATTTTATCCCAAGCTGTTTTTAAAACTATAAAATAAGTCAAAACCGCCATCAATCCTGCAAAAACAATCAAACCCTTAAATCCGGAGATTAAATTTATCAGGTAAAAAATTACATCACTCAACCAATAATGAGCAATCCAACGACTAGCGGAAGTCGCATAGGAAAATATGTCGTAATGCGGGACAGCGAGGTGCTGAACAATATATTCTCCGGTTTTCAAATGGTAACCCGTATCAAAATCCGCAATTTGATTAAGCGATAAAACAAAAATCGCCGCTAAAAAAAGAGCGGCGATAATCCAATAAAAACGGCTTGAACCAATTAATCTTTCGGCGCTGTTTCCATCCATAATACTGTAGCAACTGTATTTTAAAGTCTTTTATTTTTAACGTCAAATACCCTTATTTTCTCTGGCTAAAAACACAGCCGCAGTAATTTTGGTGGTAAAAATTGAATTTTTTAGCCAATTCCCGGGTTTTCTGCCAAATATCTTTCTTATTCAAATCACCGATAGCGGCAGTGGATAAATATTCAACGCCTGATTCTTCGGCGATTTTTTCGCCAAGCTCGTCAACGATTTTTTCGCTTTTATACGGACTGGCGGCCAAGGTCGTGGCAAAATGAGTAAATCCCCTTTCTTTTGCCAACTGAGCGGTTTTTTTCAAACGCATCTCAAAACAAATCGGGCAGCGCGCTCCACCTTCCGGCTCGTTTTCCAAACCTTTTACCGAGTCAAACCAATTTTTATCATCGTATTCGCCTTCAACAAACTCTAAACCATATATTTCCGCTAATTTCTGACCGGCTTCTTTCCGTTTTTCATATTCTTCCTTGGGATGAACATTGGGATTATAAAAATAAATCAAAATTTCGCTAAAATCGTTTTTCAGCAATTCGCAAAGATAAGCGCCGCAAACCGCGCAACAAGTATGTAAAACAAGTTTTTTCTCCATATCTTTCGTTTCTTTTCTTTGAATTCATACTACCACAGTATGAATTCAAAGAAAACTAAATGAAATTGAGGCAGAAGATAAAAGATAAATAATAAATAAGGCACGGGCCTCAAAACTTTCCGGATTTAATCGCCTGTCGAATACGCCGCATCAATTCCAAATAAAATTTAATATTGTGAATCGTGGCCAAACGATAGTAAAGCATCTCTTTGGTTTTATATAAATGATGTAAATAGGCGCGGCTAAAATTCCGACAGGCATAGCAATCGCAATTTTTATCAATGCTGGAAGAATCATTAAAATATTGGCTTTTGTTAATGGTAATGACTTCATAGAAATCTTTTTTCTCGAAATTATTTGTTTTCCAGGCAAACATTTCTCCGTGACGAGCATGCCGAGTCGGAATAACACAATCGAACATATCAATCCCTCGTTTGACGGATCCCACTATTTGTTCGGGATAACCAACGCCCATCAAATAACGCGGCTTACTTTCCGGAAGCTTTGGCCCTAAATAATCAAGCATGGCATACATTTTTTTCACTGGTTCGCCCACGGCCAAGCCGCCAACGGCATAACCGTCAAAACCAATCTCCTGCAAATCTTGCAGACTTTTTCCCCGCAGATCTTTATAAACTCCGCCTTGAACTATGCCAAACAACAAATTTTTATTTCTACCTCGCGAGGCCTGAGCCTTTGACCTTTTCGCCCATTCGGTCGTCAAGGCAACCGATTTTTCAATCTGTTTTTTTTCGGCCGGGTAGCCGGCGCACCAATCCAAGGCCATCATAATGTCAGAGTTTAATCTTTTCTGAATTTCAATGGATTTTTCCGGAGTTAAAAAATATTGCTGGCCGTTAACGGGGTCGCGGAATTTAACGCCGTTATTAAAAATTTTAACTCCGCTAAT
>JAQTRU010000062.1 GCA_028711655.1 Patescibacteria group bacterium | reverse complement strand
AAAGACGGGCCAAGGCAAAATCCGCTTCGTGATAATTATTTTTAAGTTCCAACGCTTTCCTTAGGGCCTCTTCGGCTTCATCTAGCTTATCAGCATCCAAATAAACTTTGCCCAGTGCTGTCCTGATTACCGGGTTGGAGGGCTCTAAGGCAGAGGCCTGGCTAAAAGCTTTGGCCGCCCAAATTTCGCTTCCCTGCGTAAAAAATCTTATATCGCGATAAACCATGCCGAGGGTTTCCCAGGCCGCTACGCAATTAGGGCAATTTTTCGCGGCCCCCTTGGCCCAAGCAATGCTTTTGTCAATCGCTTTCTTGGCCGCCTCATCATCCCGGAAGCCAACCGGCCTTAAAGCCTCATCCCTCATTTCATTAAGATAAATTCTGGCTAGATGGATTTTGTAATCAGGCCGATGAGGATTTAGCCGAGCGGCTTTAATCAGGTTGGCTTCCCCGCCGGCCCGGGCGTAAAAATCGGCCAGCCAATACCGGCAAACAAATCCGGCCAAAACCAACCAGGCAAAAAAAAGAAAAAATGTAGCCAACCTCAACGCTTTAAAAGAAACTCCGTCTTCATCCAGTTTTAATTCCTTAAATGCCGGCCAGCGCGGATGCTGCCGGCAGGAAACCATTAGAAGCGCGAGCGCCAACCAAAACAAAAACAGGATGGCGGTATTAATATAATAAAAAAATTGGAAAAAAATTAAAACCACCAGGGCGGCAAACAAAAAAAAGGGCAAATCGTCGCCTTCTCCCCGCCCCTTTCTTTTTAAAAAAATAAAGGATAGATAGAGAAAGGAGGAAAAAATCAAAAGGTAGCTTAAAATCCCTAAAACTCCCATCGTTCCCAAAATTTCCAAAATATAGGAAGCGCCTCGGTCAAATCTGAATCGCCAAAGGTCAGTGTTGTTTAGGCTGTTCGGTCTAAACGAGGAAAAAATATAGGAAAATGTTCCCGGTCCGCTGCCTAACATTATGTTTTTTTCCAAAGCCGGAGAAACGACCAGGGCGGTGTTTCTGAAACCAAGGTTTATTTCCGGGGAAAGATCCTGGCCGGCTAAATATCTGTCAATTCCCCTTAAATTTGAAGGAAAGATTAAAAAAACAGAGGCCAAAAGAATAAGGAAAGCAAAAAATAAAATCCTTTTTTTGCCCAACTCCCCTGTTTTAAAACCAGCCTTTTTTAACTCCCAAAAAACAAAAAGGCAGCCGATAATCCCCAGCCCCCACCAAACAAGAAAAAAATCCGTTATGGCTAAAAAAATCAAGGAAAGAAATAAAATTATTCTAAACAGCCAAAAGCTTATTTTGCCTGCCCCGTTTTGGCGGTGGCCTGCCCCGTTTTGGCGGTGGCCTGCCCCGTCTTGGCGGCCGAAAAATATCATCCCCGCCAGAAGGGCAATCATGGCAACGCTGTAAATAGCTAACATTTCCGAAGAATTGCCAAGAAAATTAAACTTTAAGGAATAAAAAATATTTGCTTTCTGCCAAATTTTATCCCATAGCCCGAAAAGCGAAAAAAAAGCGGAAAGAAGAATTAAGCCATGGGAATAGAACAGGAGTTTTAATAAAGAAACGGGAGCCAAGCGCCCGCTCACATTAGCCAGATTAACAATTAAAAAATAAAAAATGGCTAAAGCCAAGAGGCCCAGCCAAGAGTTGCCGGCGTTTCCATAATAGCCAAAAAACGAAGAAAATCTATCCTGGCTAAAAATACTAGCTAACAAGGCAACGGCCAAAAAGGTCAAAATCGGAATATCAAGAGGCGTACGCTTAAATATGATTTTTTTCTCAAATCCCGCCATTTTTACCAGCCACAAGACAGCCGTTAAAATTACCGCCAGCCAAAGCAGACCCTGCTTGTTGAATTCAAAAAAATCAGTCGTCCAGGGCAAAAAAAATAAAGGCAGGAGAAAGACCAGACCTTTGATTAAATAAATAATTAAGCTATCTAAAATGGAAGCGAAGCGAGAGGACATAATTCTTAAAATCCAGAAACATTATTAAATTATCAATTTTCAATTTTCAATCAATTATCAATTCCCAAATTTTCAAACTGATTTTTTGATAATTAATTAATTGAAAATTCATTGATAATTGTAAATTGAAAATTTTTATTATTTTGATTTTTAAACTTTACATTTCTTTCCCCTCCCTCGCTCCTCTCCCCTCAAACATATCTTTCAAAAAAACGCCAACAGCGGTGGCAACGGGCAGGGAAATAATCGCCCCGATAATTCCGGCTACTTTGAAACCGACCAGCAAAACCACAATGCTTACAATCGGATTCAAGCCCACCACTTTTTGCATCAATTTCGGCACAATAATATGGTTTTCCATTAGCTGGATGATGTAATAAAGGCCCAAAGTAAACAAAGCCAGCATGGGCGATTGGGTAAAAGCCAAAAAGACCGCCGGAATAGCCGCCAAAATCGGCCCCAGATAAGGAATAAATTCGGTCAGTCCGGCAATCAGGGCCAGGGTTAAAGCGTAATTTACCCCCAGGATAGAAAGGCCTAAAAACGTTAAGACGAATATTATTAAGGAGAGGATTAATTGGCCGCGGAGCCATAAGCCGATTTTCCTTTGCATCCGGCTGGTAAGCTGCATAATATAGGGCTGGTACTCCTCCGGAGCCAAAGACCAGATAATTTTTTTCATCGCGCTTTCTTCAACCACCATATAAAAAGTCATCACTAAAATCAAAAAGAAAGAAATGACTCCGCCCATTATTCCGGAAACTGTGGAAAAAACTCCGCCAGCCGCCTTGTCCAAGTTCGTGCCAAAATCGCCTAAACCGCTTTTTATGCTGTCCAAAATGCCATGCTGATAGGCGTATTCTTTGAAAGCGGTGGCCCCGGAAATTACTTTTTCTAAATAATGGGGAAAGGTCACCGATAATTCTTTAATCTGGCTGGCAATCGGGGGGATAATAAGGTAAAGGGAGGAGCCAATAGCGATAAACAAAACAAAATAAATAAGAATTATGCCTATTCCGCGGGGTATCTTCTTCCTGCGCATCCAATCAACCCAAGGATCAAGGGCGCTCGCCAAAATCAAAGAAATAAAAATAATAACTAAAATTTCCCTTACCAAATACAAAAAATAAAGGGCCAAAATAATAAAAATGGCCTTCACGATAGTTACCGTGGAAATATTGATATTAACGGGCTTTCTATTTATTTCCATATTGATATTTTTGCTATGAATTACAAAACAATAACCGCCTGCCCCGCTCCTGCGGCGGCCTGCCCCGCGAAATAATGCGACGGCCGAAAGCGGTGATAAAAAATCTTTAATTTGTATTATTTATTTATATTATAAAGCATTCCTAACAATAATACAATAAGCCTGTTAGCGTTTTCAAATTAAATATGTTATAATAATAAATAAATAAAGGTTGGGGATAATTGCGAGAAGCAAAATAAAAAAAATGCGGCGCAAGTTAAATGGTTATCAAAAAAAATAAGCTAAAAATAAAATCAAAGGTCGAAAAATATTAACTAATTTAATTAAAAATCATTATGGACAAAAAAATTTACGCCATAGGAATGATTGCCGTGCTGGTTATTTCGCTGGCAGCCCTTTACATAGCCAATGCCGGTCCCGGCAAACTGGAGGCGGTTTTGGATGAAGTGACCCAAAGAATAGATGGCGAACTTCAAACTTTAAGCGCCAAAGTCCCTCCTTATGTCTATACGGGGAATCCGATCGGCTATGTGATTGAATTTGAAAACGGGGTTAAATTCTATTTTGCCGGAGACACTGGCTTGACTTACGATATGAAATTCGTAGTCGGGGATTATTACAAAGCGGA
>JAQTRU010000061.1 GCA_028711655.1 Patescibacteria group bacterium | reverse complement strand
TTTATCCCTATGCCCGGCATTATTTAGCAAACGTGAAAGAAAGGTTTGGCGGATACTGGAACAACCATTTTTCCACCATTGGCATTATTGGCATGAATGAAGCTTTGCTTAATTTCGCCCCGATAATAAGCGATATCACCACCCCGGCTGGAAAAGAATTCGCCGTAAAGATTCTTAACTATATGCGGGAAAAAATTATGGACTATCAGAATAAGACCAACCACCTTTATAATTTAGAAGCAACGCCGGCCGAAGGCACTTCGCGGAGGCTATCCAGGATTGATAAAGATAAATACGCCGATATTGTTGTGGCAAACGAAGAAGCCGTTCGGGACAGAAACGCCTCTCCCTTCTACACCAATTCTTCGCAATTGCCGGTTAATTATACCGATGATTTATTTGAGGCTTTGGATTTGCAGGATGATATTCAGATTAAATATACGGGCGGAACGGTTTTTCACTCTTTTATCGGAGAGGCCTTGCCCTCGGCGGAGGCCGTTAAAAATTTAGTCAAAACCATTGCCCGCAATTATCATCTCCCTTATTTCACCATCACCCCAACCTTTTCTATTTGCCCCAAGCATGGCTATATCGCCGGTGAGCACAATTTTTGCCCCAAGTGCGATGAAGAGATCGGTTATATTGAAGCAAAGAAAGAAGAAAGCGGGGAAAAAAAGAAAGAAGTCTACGCGGCCTTTGCCGGGTCAGAAAGCCGGGATAATTTAGACAAGGATATTATAGAGGCCTTGGCTTAAAAGAATTTATAAATATTAAAATAAAAACAGGAGGAATCAGGCATTAATAATCGGGAATTTCCTTTTATTAATTCCGCTTCCCGTGGTTAGGCGCTATGTCACCAATCAAAACAAAAAGACAAGAATGCGAAATTTATAGCCGAGTTTGCGGTTATTTGCGGCCGGTCAAACAATGGAACGACGGCAAGCAGGAGGAATTTATTAACCGGAAAACTTTTAAGGTAAAAGAATAAATATTTTGGGATGTTTTATCCCGAGTACTCGGGATTGGGATGTTTTGAGATTTTTGGGAAATCCTATCCCGATTATCCCAAACAATCCCGAATGTTTAAAATATTCCCATGATGATAGGCGGTTTACAAAAATTTAGTTTGCTTGACTATCCCGGCAAAATTGCGGCCATTATTTTCACTCAAGGTTGTAATTTCCGCTGCCATTTTTGCTATAACCCTATGCTTGTCCGGCCCGACAGAGCTGGCAAGTTAAAAAATAGTTTATTGGAAAAACAGCAAGAAGATCATTCTCTGATTAAAGAGGACGATCTTTTTGTTTTTTTAGATAAAAGAAAAAACAAATTGGAAGCGATTGTAATTACGGGCGGAGAGCCGACTCTCCATAAAGATTTGCCGGAGTTTATAGAAAAAATTAAAAAAATGGGTTATTTGGTAAAGCTGGATACTAACGGCACTAATCCGGAAATGCTTAATGAATTAATAAGGGGAGGTTTAATAAATTATATCGCCATGGATATAAAAGCGCCAAGGGATAAGTATAAAAAGGTGGTCGGAGTCCCGGTTGATTTCAAAAAAATTGAAAAAAGTGTTAAAATAATAAAAGAGGGCGGATTGCCCCATGAATTCAGAACAACGGCAGTTCCCGGCTTGCTTAACCGGGAAGATATTGTTAAAATTGGGGAAATTATAAGAGGGGGGCAAAATTGGTTTTTGCAGAAATTCAAAAGTGAAACCGATTTGGTGGATAATAAGTTTAAAAACGCTAAACCGTTTACTGACAAGGAGATGGAAGAGATGGCGAAGATAGGAAGGAAATATGTGAAAAAATGCGAAGCCAGATAAGATTGGGATTTTTGAGATTTTTGCGATTCTTAGGATTTTTAGGAATCATAAAGATCCTAAAAATCCTAAACATCTTAAGAATCTCATTTAAAAATTATGGATGAAGAAATTAAAAAGCTTTTAGAAAAAAATTTAGAGTTGACCAGGGAAATCAGGGAAATGGTAAAGGGAATAAAGAGATATGTTTTTTGGCAGAGAGTCTGGGGAGCTTTAAAGATTTTAATTATTGTTATTCCGATTGTTTTGGGAATTATCTATCTGCCCGCGCTTTTAAAGGATGTTTATCGCCAGTATCAGAATTTATTGGGGGCAGGAAGCAATGGCCTGGATCTGGAAGCTCTTGGCGGCAGTGGTTTTTTGAATAATTTGTTGGAATCTCAAAACGGCGGAAACATTCCCCCCGAGTTGCAAAAATATTTTCGTTAATCTTTAATTTTTTATGGTCTTGTCAGTGTTTGCCAAGGCGGTTTTGGAGGCAACCAGAAAAGTCCCTTGCGGCCGAATAACGACTTATGGCGAGATAAGCAGAATTATAGGTCGACCGAGAGCGAGCCGGGCCGTGGGGAGCGCTTTGCATAAAAATCCCTACGCGCCGGCCGTTCCCTGCCATCGGGTCGTAAAAGCTGGCGGGCAAATCGGGGGATTTAGGAAAGGCTCAAAAGCTAAAATTAAAATACTTGCCAAAGAGGGTGTGAAAGTGAAAAACGGAAAAGTGGTGGATTTTGAAGAAATTATTTATCATTGGGATTCTTAGGATATTTGGGACTCTTAGGATTCTTAGGAATCGTAAGAATCGCAAGAATCTTAATTATCTTAAGAATCTTATTAAATTTAAGATATGGATAAATTAATCACAGTTTTTGCCGAAACAACCTTTCGCAATGAACTGAAAAAATTTGGTATAAAAGAAGACGACCGGCGTCGCCATATGTATTTGATTGGAAAAACGGGCATGGGCAAGTCAACGGTTCTGGAAAATATGATTGTGGAGGATATCCGAGCCGGCCGGGGCGTAGCCGTGGTTGACCCGCATGGCGATTTGGCGGAAAAAATAATTGAATATATCCCGACTAACCGGATTAATGACGTTATTTATTTTAACCCGGCGGATATGGAATATCCGATCGCTTTTAATGTCGTGGAGCAGGTGGAACCGCACCTGCGGCACTTAGTCGCCTCCGGCTTAATAGGAGTTTTTCAGAAGCTTTGGGCTGATTCTTGGGGGCCGCGGCTGGAATATATTTTGCGCAATACTATTTTGGCGATTTTAGACTATCCGGGTTCAACCCTTTTGGGGGTAACCAGAATGCTTTCCGACAAAGTTTTCCGGAAAAAAGTAATTTCCAAAATTCAGGATCCGGTAGTCAAAGCTTTCTGGGTTAATGAATTCGCCGGTTATGCCGACAAATTCGCGGCCGAGGCGGTTTCGCCTATCCAAAACAAAGTCGGGCAATTTTTATCCAGCTCCTTAATCCGCAATATTGTCGGCCAGGTTAAATCTTCCATTGATATGCGCGAGATTATGGACGAGGGAAAAATTTTGATAATGAATCTAAGCAAGGGCCGGATTGGCGAGGATAATTCTTCTTTGCTGGGTTCAATGATGATTACGAAAATCCAGCTGGCGGCGATGAGCCGCGTCAATATTCCGGAAAATAAGAGAAAAGATTGCTATCTTTATATTGATGAATTCCAGAATTTCACTACCGACAGCTTTGCTAATATTTTGTCAGAAGCGAGAAAATACCGCCTTGATTTAATTATGGCTAACCAATATATTGAACAGCTGGGAGACGTGGTTAAGGCGGCGGTTTTCGGCAACATCGGCACTTTAATAGTTTTTCGCGTCGGGGCGACTGATGCCGAAGAGTTAGTAAAAGAATTCACCCCGACTTTTACCGAGGAAGACCTGGTCAGCCTGCCGAAATATGAGATGTATTTAAAGCTGATGATTGACGGCATTTCTTCCGATCCGTTTTCGGC
>JAQTRU010000060.1 GCA_028711655.1 Patescibacteria group bacterium | reverse complement strand
GGCGGCCGTCTTGTCTATTTTATTGATGACGACAATCGGCTTAAGCCCAAGCTCCAAAGATTTTTTCAAAACGAATTTTGTCTGCGCCATCGGCCCTTCCTGGGCGTCAACGACCAGGACCACGGAATCAATGGAACGCAAAACCCGCTCGACTTCCGAGCCGAAATCGGCGTGTCCGGGCGTATCCACTATGTTTATTTTGGTGTTTTTAAAATAAACCGAAGTGTTTTTTGAATAAATTGTTATGCCCCGCTCTTTTTCCAAATCGTTGCTGTCCATGCTTATCCCTTCCTCCGCCATGCCGGTTTGGCGCATCAAGGCGTCTGTTAAAGCAGTTTTGCCGTGGTCAACGTGAGCGATAATGGCGATATTCCTTATTTCCATAATTTCATGAAAAATTAAAACCGCTTCCCTGAAAAGCGGACTAAAATTTTTGCTTAGTTTGTGTTAATATCACTATACTATATTTATAAAAAAATATCAATATTTTTCACAATCTGTTTAAAAAAGAGCCTTCTCGGCTCTTTTTATTTTTATGGATTATCTGGCTTCAAAATAATTACAGTGACCGTTAGGGCTTACTTCGCCGTATTCGGCAATCGCTTCCTCAAAGGTTTTATCTTTTGGCACGCAGGCATGTCGGTTGTTTTTTTCCTGATAGCTTTTGCAGTTTTTGCACTGCGTTTTCTCCTCGGGCCAGCTAGCCCGGTATTGGATATCATTAGACATAGATTTGTATCTTAATTTGTTAATCTCTGGAGATTTTTTCTATAAAATCTTTAATAACTTCGCTTTTTAAAAGATTAAAACCTTGGTCATCATTTCTTCTGACAATGATTAATTTATCGCCCTTGGCTATGGCATATTCTTTCCTTAGTTCAGCAGGGATGGCAATTTGGCCTTTGTCCGTAACCGTTACCATCCCGAAATATTTAGTTTTTTTCCTGCAAACGCCTTTTTTCACCCCATTAGAAATTTTTTGAATTTTTTTCTTCATAGCGATAATTTGTTTCTTAAATATTTTTTACCCCATTAAAAGTTTGTTATTTTTTTCGGTTAGATTTCTAACGGGGTGGATATATTTTTATAATTATAATTAAGATATTTCTTACTTATCTTACTATAGTTTATCATAAGGGAGAAATGTGTCAAGGGGGATGGCTGGCCCGGTAATTTCCGTTTGCCTCGCCGGTTAAGGCGGGCTATAATTAAGTCATGACATTATATAAAAATATTTATCGTGTTAAATCAACTCGCCATCCAGATTGGGATTATGCCGACGATGGAATGTATTTTGTCACCATTTGTACGAATAATAGGCAGGAATTTTTTGGCAAAATTATTAATGAAAAAATGTTTTTAAATGGTATCGGTAAAATTTCCAATAGAATTTGGCAAGAAATTACTAAACATTTTGATGATGTAATTTTAGACGAATATATGGTGATGCCGAATCATATCCATGGAATTATTTTTATTTGCAATAACGGTAGAGACGCGATTAATCGCGTCTCTACGATTAACCGGACCATCCCCCACGAAAATGACATTAATCGCGTCTCTACCGGGGGAATTACCGGAAAATATAATCCAATGGGTAAAAAATCATTGGGTGAAATAATTCGTTGGTATAAAGGGCGGTGTTCATTTGAGATAAAAAAATTATCATTCAATATTAATTTTGCCTGGCAATCTAGATTTTATGATCATATCATCCGCAACGAATATTCATTAAACAATATTCGTAATTATATTTATAATAATCCGGTTAAATGGGTAATTAACCGGAATAACCCAGGAAATTTTTTGGTTTAAAATATTTTTTCCGGTTGCTTTTTAGCGGTAAAAATGATAATTTTTAGATATGAAATTTAGAAGTAAAAAAGATAATAAAGACGATCCGTTTGTCATAAAATCCGGCCGGTTCGGGCAGGTAAGAGGCTTTTCTTACCGGCTTGGCTGGACCGAGGATTCTTTTACGCCGGGTGGCGGAGAAGAAAAAGAAACGGTCGGCCGGACTTTTGATTTTTCTAAATTAAGGCTCATAAGCGTTTTTATTATTCTGTCTTTGTTAATTTTGGCCGGCCGGTCGGCTTGGCTCCAGATTGTCAAAGGTGATTATTATTATTCTTTGGCTGAAGGCAACCGCATCCGCATTGAAAGGCTTGAGCCCAAACGGGGAATAATCTATGACCGGAATCTGGATCCCTTAGTGAGGAACGTGGCCAATTCTTTGCTTTATTTTATACCCGCGGATCTACCCAGAGACAAAGAAGATAGGAATAAAATTATAGAAGAGATCGCCGAAATTTTATCTGATCTGCCGGCCGAAGAAATAAAAGAAAAGCTGGCGAAAATTAAAATTGGCGCCCTTGATTCTTATCAGCCGCTGTTTTTGGCTGATAATATTTCTTACGAAAAGGCCATGCTCCTTTATTTGAAATCAGCCGATATGCCAGGCGTATTTTTGGCTAGCAAAACTAGGCGGGAATATGACTTGTCCGCCCCTTCCTTGGCGCACATTCTGGGTTATACCGGCAAAATTAATGAAAGAGAATTGGAAAAATCCGGGGATGAATATTTGCCGATCGATTATATTGGCAAAACCGGGATTGAATATTTTTGGGAGAATGAATTAAAGGGGGAGAGCGGGAAAAAATATATTGAAGTTGACGCTTTGGGCAAGGAAAAGAAAATTATCAGCCAATCAAAGACAAGCGACGGGCGCAACTTAATCCTTTCGCTGGATTTTGGCCTGCAGAAAAAACTGGAAGAGGTTATAGGCGCTTATTTGAAGAAATTAAATCTTAATAGGGCTGCGGCCGTAATTATGGATCCAAACAACGGGGAGATATTGGCTTTATCCAGTTTTCCCGCTTATGACAGCAATAAATTCGCCAAAGGAATAACGTCCGAGGATTATGCGGCCCTTCTTAATTCGCCCGATAACCCCTTGTTTAACCGAGTTATCAGCGGCGAGTACCCTTCCGGCTCAACAATCAAGCCGGTTATCGCTGCCGCGGCTTTGCAGGAAAAAATTATAAGCGAACGCACCAGTTTTTTAAGCGTGGGCGGAATCAGAATTGGCCAGTGGTTTTTCCCGGACTGGAAAGCCGGAGGGCATGGTTCAACCGACGTGCGCAAAGCCATCGCCCAGTCAGTCAATACTTTTTTCTATTATATCGGCGGCGGCTATGAAGATTTTTTCGGGCTGGGCGTGGAGAGAATTGTCAATTACGCCAAACTATTCGGCTTGGGCGCCCAAACCGGCATTGATTTACCCGGCGAAGCGGCCGGATTTCTGCCCACCCAGGAATGGAAAGAAAAAGTTAAAGGGGAAAGATGGTATATCGGCGACACTTATCATCTGGCCATTGGCCAAGGCGACCTCTTGGCTACGCCTCTACAAGTCGCCAGCTACACCTCGGTTTTTGCTAATGGCGGCCGTCTTTATCGCCCACATTTGGTCAAGGAAGTGCTGACAAGCGAGGACAAGCCAGTAAGGGAAGTCGAAAACTCGCCGACAAGAAGCGACTTTATTGATAGTTATAATATTAGCGTAGTGCGTCAGGGCATGCGCCAAACCATAACTTCCGGGAGCGCGGCCAGCCTAGGGTCTTTACCTGTCGCCGTGGCCGGGAAAACCGGCAGCGCCCAATGGTCGACTAAAGAAAAAACCCATGCCTGGTTTACCGGTTTTGCCCCTTATAATAATCCGGAAATTGTGATTACGGTTTTGGTAGAGCGAGGCGGGGAAGGCAGCGAGGTGGCGGTGCCGATTGTCCGGGAAGTGCTGGAGTGGTACTTTAATAAACACGAATAAAACGAATTTAAACGAATATAGCGAATGAATTTTGGCACAGGTGTGCTGTTTTTATTTTTGGGTATACCTAGTCAAGTGGAACAGAGCTAATTGATTTTTGCAGATAGGTTAGCGGAGAATCAAAGATTTCCGGGTGGCTAAATCTTACTGAAAATTCAGCCACGTATTCTGGCAGATATTC
>JAQTRU010000059.1 GCA_028711655.1 Patescibacteria group bacterium | reverse complement strand
TTAAGAAGTAAGAATTAAGAATTAACAAAATTAAATCTATGGAAATATCTTTGGATAATATAAAATTACTTCGTGAAAAGACCGGGGCGGGCATGGTTGATTGCAAGAAAGCTATGGAAGAATCAGGGGGTGATATAGAAAAAGCCGTGGAGGTTCTGCGGAAAAAGGGAATCGCCAAAGCGGCGAAAAGAAGCGAGCGGGAGGCCGGCGAGGGTGTCAGTTTGGTAGGCGCCAATGGCGCCGGAGACGAAGGTTATATTTTGGAAATGAATTCAGAAACCGATTTTGTCGCCCGCAATGAAAAATTTCAGAAATTGGCAAAATTGATTTTTGATCTTATAAAAGACAAGAAGCCGAAAGAGCTGGAAGAATTACTTGGCCTTAAATTGGATAAAGGAACGGTAAAGGAAGATTTGGATAATTTAAGCGGAACTATCGGCGAGAAATTGGGAATTAAAAGATTTGCCGTTTTGGCCGGCGCTTGTCTGGCGGCTTATTCCCATGCGGGCGGTCGGATTGGAGTTTTGGCAAGTCTGGACAAAGCCGGAGAAAGCGAACTGGCCAAAGAAATAGCGATGCAGATAGCGGCTGCCAGCCCCCTTTATTTAAGCCGTGAAGAGGTGCCGGCGGAGGAAATAGAGAAAGAAAAAGAAATTTATCGGGAAAGTTTGGCCAAAGAGGGCAAGCCCAAAGAGATAATTGAAAAAATAATTGCCGGAAAATTGGATAAGTATTTTGAGGAAATTTGCCTGCTTGAGCAGGAATACATAAAAGAAGATAAAAAGAAAGTAAAAGATATTTTAGGAGAAGTGAAGGTAGAGAAATTTATTAGATACTCGCTATAATAATCCGAATCTACGAATTTATCCGAATGCCCCGAATTATACAATCGGCATTCGGAGCATTCGGATATCATTCGGATTAATTCGTATTATATTATGAAGGTTGCCCAAGTACAATTTGCTCCCTGGGATAAAGTATATAGTTTTGACCAAAATGATTTAGCTTTAACCGAAGGTGATATGGTTGTTGTTAAAACTGATTTGGGGTTAGAGATGGGCAAAGTGGTCGGTTTTGTGGAAATGGAAGAAAAAGATTTGGCAGATAACGGCGAAAGAAAAGTTGATAATGGAGCGGAGAAAGAAGCGACCGGCGAAGAGGCGAAAACTCCGGCTAAAGAAAAGAAAATAAAACCAATTATACGCAAAGCCACTTCCATTGATTTGGAAAAAAGAGTAAGTCCGGAAGAAAAAGAAGAAGCTTTGGGATATTGCCGGAAGATGGTGGAAAAAAATCAGCTGGAAATGAAATTGGTTGATGTTTATTTCTCTTTTGACGGGTCAAAAATCACTTTTGCTTTTATTGCCGACGGTCGGGTTGATTTTCGCGAACTGGTCAAAGATTTAACCCGCCATTTCAGCAGAACCGTGAGATTGTATCAGATTGGCATTAGAGATGAAGCGAAAATAAAAGGCGACTACGGGCCTTGCGGCCGGCCCTTGTGCTGCAAAAAATTTTTAGGGGATTTGGCTTCCATAACTTCGGAAATGGCCGAGGTCCAGCAGGTTGTCCACCGCGGCAGCGAGCGCATTTCCGGAATGTGCGGACGTCTGATGTGTTGTCTGGCTTTTGAGGAGAAAGGCTATGAGGAACTGGCTAAGAATATGCCGCCCCTGGGAACCAAGGTGAATGTTGACGGGAAGAGAGGAAAGGTTATCGGCCACCATATATTAAAGCAGTCGGTAGATGTCCAGTTTCCCGGAGAAAAAGGCGAGGATGGCGTTATTGCGGAGGTGGACTTGAACAGAAATAAAAGAAAATAATTAACATAAAATAAATACCCCGTAAAAGCGGGGTATTTTTTCATTTTTTTATTTTTTGTGCTATAATTTTTATATAATTATTAAAATTTAAAATGCATGAACCTCATTAGGTTTTAAAGCCTGGCGGGGGCATAATAAACATATGGGAAAATCTAACGGGGTGAATATTGCGATAAATGGTTTTGGTCGGATTGGCCGGAACACTTTTAAAGTTTTGTTAGAAAAAAAATCCGGAAATAAAATCGTGGCCATTAATGATCTGACCGATGTCGGAACTTTGGCCCATTTATTAAAATATGACACTTGTTATGGCAAATATAAAGCCGGTATCAGTTTCAAAGGCGAAAATCTAATTGTGGGTGGAAAGAAATACAAGGTGCTGGCGGAAAAAGAGCCGGCCAAACTGCCTTGGCGGGAATCGGGTGTGGACATAGTTCTTGAATGCACGGGCAGGTTTACAAAGAAAGAAGAGGCGATGGCGCACGTAAAAGCCGGAGCGAAAAAGGTTATAATTTCCGCGCCGGCCAAGTCGGATAGCGTTAAAACGATTGTCCCCGGGGTAAATGAAAATAAAATAGGCAAAGGCGACAAGGTCATTTCCATGGCTTCCTGCACCACAAATTGTTTAGCGCCGGTAGTTGACATTATCCGGCAGAATTTTGGCATCAAAAAAGCGATTATGACCACAATCCATTCTTATACGGCTGACCAAAACCTCGTGGACGGGCCGCATAAGGATTTGCGCCGGGCCCGGGCGGCGGCCGCCAATATTGTGCCGACCACGACCGGCGCCGCTATCGCCACAACCAAAACCATTCCCTCTTTGGCGGGTAAATTTGACGGCTTGGCCCTAAGGGTGCCGACACCGGTGGTTTCCCTGTGCGATATTGTTTTTATAACCAATAAGAAGGTAGAAGAGAAAAAAGTAAATCAGATTTTCAAAAGGGCTGCCCGGAGCGCTAAATACAAAAATATCGTGGCCATAACTGAAGAGCCGTTAGTTTCTTCTGATTTTATCGGCAATCCGGCCAGCGCTATTGTGGATTTAGCCCTCACTAAAGTTATTGGCGGAGATTTAGTCAAGGTGGTGGCCTGGTATGATAATGAGTGGGGATACTCTTGCCGGCTCGCTGAGTTATGTGAATATATAGCAAAAAAGCGGTTAGTCTAGGGTATTATTTATACAAAATTTTAAATACTTTTAATAAATTCTAAGCACTAAATCCGAAATCCTAAACAATCTCAAAATTCAAATTACCAAAATTCAAAATATTAGTTTAGAACATTTGAATTTTGATATTTGGATTTGTTTAGGATTTAGAGTTTAGGATTTTGTTTTATGAATATATTAAATAAAATCAAGAGGGCGGGTTTAGTTGGCCGGGGCGGAGCTTGTTTTCCCACGGCAGACAAATGGGAGATGGTAAAGAAAGCCAAAGGAACAAAAAAATATATAGTTTGCAATGCTTCTGAAGGCGAACCGGGAGTAGCCAAAGACAGCTATATTTTGGAAAATTTTCCCGAAAAAGCGATAGCTGGCATAAAAATAGCCATTGATTTCTTGAAAGCCGAGAAAGCCTATATTTATATTAACCATGATTATTACAAAAGATTCGGCAAGAGTCTGGCCGAAATTGTTAAGGCAGAGCCAATTGAATTTTTTATCAAGCCGATTGCCTCCGGCTATATTGGCGGAGAAGAAAGTTCAATCCTTAATGCCATAGAAAATAAACGGATTGAACCAAGGTTGCGCCCTCCTTTCCCGACAACAAGCGGCCTTATGAGCTGCCCGACTTTAATCAATAATGTAGAAACTTTTTACGATGTCAGTTTGGTGGCGGCCAATAATTATAAGAAAGAGAGGTTTTATACCATCAGCGGCGATTGCTTATGGACCGGCGTTTTTTCTTTTCCCCTAAACTGGACAATTGAAAAAATATTGAAGGAAACCGAGAATTACCCGAAGTTTCCTTTTTTTGTCCAGACAGGGGGAGAAGCTTCGGGAGAGGTTTTGGGAAGCGGGCAATTAAAACGGCCGGCAGGCGGAGCCGGTTCAATTACCGTTTACAGCGCTTTAAAGCATAAGCCGGAGAATTTAATAAGGAGTTGGCTTGATTTTTTTCTGGCCGAATCCTGCGGCAAATGCACTCCTTGCCGCGAAGGCGTTTATCGTTTAAGGGAAATGATGGATCTGCCCAAGCCTGATTGGCGCCTTTTTGCTGATTTACTTAATAATTTGGAAGAAACTTCATTTTGCGGACTGGG
>JAQTRU010000058.1 GCA_028711655.1 Patescibacteria group bacterium | reverse complement strand
CGGCGGGCAGCCCGATATCTAAAGCATGGTCCCTGAGAATCCTTTCGCAAAAAGCGTGGAAAGTCGAAACCCATAAATCAACATAGCCGTAAGGCAGGAGCTTATCTACCCTATCTTCCATTTCTTCGGCGGCTTTATCTGTAAAAGTGACGGCCAGAATCTCTTCGGGCTTGGCTTTACCGGTTTCGATCAAATACCCTAGCCTCTGGGTGATCACCGTTGTTTTGCCCGTACCGGCGCCGGCCACGATCAACAGCGGTCCTCCATTAAAAGTTACGGCCTCTTTCTGCTCTTTGTTCAATTTTTGCAGATCTATCGCCATATCTAATCAATTTTAATTATTTCGCATTCTCTGACTCCGTTCGGAGTAGGAAATTTCACCACATCGCCTTTCTTTTTACCCAAAAGAGAAGCGCCCAAGGACGATTTCAAGGAAATCTTGCCGGCCGTAATATCAGCCTCTTCGGGTTCGACGATCTGATACGTATCGTCGCCGTCTTTCGATTTAAGCCAAACGACGGATCCTATCTGAACCCCGCCCCCCTGCTTCTTTTCTATAACTTGGGCCTGGTTGATAATGTCTTCCAACTGGATAATCCGGCCTTCGATAAACGACTGGTCGTCTTTGGCCGCATGATACCCGGCGTTTTCCTTCAAATCGCCGTGGGCCGCCGAGCTCCGGATCCTTTCTTGCACCTCTTTACGGGCCACCGTTTTGAGGTCAGCCAGTTCTTTCTTCAATTTTTCGAGCCCCTCTGGGGTTAAGTGCTTTGCCATAGTATTCTTCATTTTAGCACGAATAAGCAAAAAATCGCCTCCTGGCGATCTTTAAATCAAAAAACTAAGACTCTTTAGTCGTGGTTATAAATTTCCATCAAGCACTTAGCGCAATCAAAGCTTAAGCGGTATTTCTTGCCCTCATGGACCAAAAACAGCGGTTCCTTGAAGTCTGCCTTGATTCTCCCGGCATCTTTCGGACAAACTCCTAAAAAATACCTTAAACAATGCTTTGTTGTCATCAGCTTTTTACCCTTAACGGCATTCTGCTGTTCGAAAGAATTTTCCAGAACGCGAGCCCCGTGCCTTTCGTAAAATTTACGCGCCAGGGAATTCGCCACGTTAAAGGAATAATCGAGTTCCCGATAAGGATAAGGATGATCTGTTTTTTGGTGAACCACCTTAACCTTGGGATAATTTTCTGTTCTTAATTCGGAAAGCTTAGCGATAACTTCTCTCCGCCAATCGTTCAGGACCGATAACGGTATAAAATACGGCTCCTTGAAATTAAAAGTGAGGTTCCTCGCATAAAAAATAGTCCCGCCCAATTTTGAAAACTGCTGTCGCCAGCTAGCCTCGACAAGCTCTGATTTTTGAGCCAGCTTCTTTTCTGTTTCAAATTCAAGATCGACCATATTTCCGTCTTCGTCTTCAGCCTCAATACCCAACCCCTTCTTTACATCTTTCACCGTAAAATCCACGGCCACGGCCCGCCTGACTCCGCGAACTACTTTTCTTTCAAAAGCCGTGTCCAGGTTCCTGTAAATATCCGTTCCAGGCTTTAACGATAAAAACTTATTGGGGTAGATCTTCCCGTCCTTAACTAAATTGATGTTTGTGCCCACCAAATCACCGTTCTCGTCGAACCAGCACAACCCGTCCGCATTCTTTAAGTCGTTCTCGCGATCCAAAGTGAAATAATCTTTGCCCACCTTGAGCACTTTGCCCATGAGTTTTCCCAAGGATTTCTGGCTGTCCAAAGAAATAATGTCTTTCTGCCGGTTGTGCAAAAAATAATCCGTGTATCCCCGGTTGAATGTCCTGTCTAAATCAGGCTCGAAATCCAAAGAAACCTTACCCGAAGAAGCTCTTTGATACTTGCCGTTGCTTCGGGCGATTATCTTATCCAGCTCTTGACGATATTTGGCAACCACGTTGCCGACATAAACTTCGTCTTTCAAGCGGCCCTCTATTTTGAAAGAATTGACTCCCGCCTCAATCAAATCCTCTAGATTACTGAACAAATTAAGGTCTTTTAACGACAAAAGGAATTTATCTTTAATTAATTTCCGGCCCTGGCTGTCAATCAGCGAAAACGTCAGGCGGCAGGCCTGCATGCATTTTCCCCGATTAGCGCTTCGGCCGCAGAGAGCTTGGCTGAAATAACACCTTCCAGAAAAAGAAACACATAAAGCGCCGTGCACAAAGGCCTCCAGCCCTATTTTGGTTTCTCTTTTAATTTTCCTGATGCGAGCAAGATCGCATTCTCTCGCTAAAATCACCCGTGAAAAACCGGCTTTTTCCAAAAACTTTATCTGTTCAAGATCGTAATTGTGATTCTGGGTGCTGGCAAAAATCGGCAAAGGCGGCAGTTCCATCTCCATAATGCCCATATCCTGGATCATCAAAGCGTCAACGCCTATTTCATAAGCCTTATCAATCGTCTCTTTGACAGACGCTGTTTCTTTATCAAAAAAAATAATGTTAACCGGAAGGTAAACTTTAGCGTAGTACTGGTGGGCAAAATTAACAACCTGGGCAATGTCTTCCCATGAGTTGCCAGCGGCGGATCTGGCGCTGAATTGCGGCCCGCCGATATAGACGGCATCCGCTCCGGCCAAAACCGCCATTTTAGCCGAATTTAAATCTTTAGCCGGAGCCAAAAGCTCAAGTTTGATAGTATTTTTAGGCATTCTAGTTCTTTATTTCCTGGCGGTACGCGACATAAGAATAAACGACGGAAAAAATAGTAGCGGCCAGAATTGGAATCATGACTAAAAAGAAAGCTTGGTCCGGGAAAAACACGCCAAGTACGGCGAGCGAACCCGCAGTTTTAAAAAGCTTTCCGCCGACTTTATGGGTTTTATCCCAAACCACGTCGTTGCTGAGCGTCCAGGGGGTCCTGATGCCGATAAAATAATTCCTTTTAGCCTTTGCCATCAAAAACCCGGAGCAATAAAACAACGCTCCTATAGCCGGAGCCATCAGCTGACCTATATTAAATCTCGCGCCAAGGTTCCAAAAAATAGTCAGCAGGTAAATATAAAATAGGAAAACGACTACCGAGATTATAAACCCATCAAAATATTTTCTGAACTTTTCAATATTGGCCTTCAACGGATCAAGTTTGGGAATGGCCCAGAAAAGCAGAAACATCGCGCAAGAAATCAGCGGCATTAAAAATAGGCCCCAAAATTTGCTGATGTAGCCGTTGACCTCGCCGTTAAACCCCCAGTGCGAAGCCATTCTTTCGGGCATTAAAGGATAAAAATAAACAGCTGCGCCAAAAGACAGCAAGATTATCCCTAAAATTATGATTGAACTTTTTTTCATATTAATCTCCTTTAATTATTATAATTTCCCGAACCACTTCTTGATTTCCTCTAGAGATAACGTCCCTTTCAAGCCCCTGTCCAAATCGGGCGGCGGATCGAGGGCGATAAATCCGGAAACCTTCCCCTGGCCCTCTTCAAAAACAATCCGGTGGGCCAGCATTTTATCCTCTTCGCTGAAAGCGAGCGCTCCTCCCCAAACGCCGAATTCGGTAATCATCACTTCGGGTACGTCATATTTTACGGCCCGGGCTTTAGCCAAAGCAATCATTTCTTGCAGTTGAATATGATAAGAGGCTAGGGAAGCCGCAGGATCCCCTCCCCCAGGCGTCGGATCAAAACCGATGATATCATAGCCGGAAAAATCAACTACCGCCGTTTTTGCGTCGCTACCGGCGGCTTTCCATAAAATCTTCCCGTTATAATATTTCTTCACCTCGGGTAAAATATTTTGGCCCCAAACTGAGGCAGTCGCTTCCCCCAACTTCAAATCGGGCTCATTCATAGGTGAAAACATTTCTACCTGGTATTTTTCTGCTAGCTTAGCGACATCAACTACGATTTTATTGTATTCATCTAAAAATCCGGGCTTACTTGCGATATCGCGCGGGATGGGCTTAGGCTCTCCGCTTTGCCCGTCTATAAATTCGTCTTGATAAAATAACTCAATCACTAAACTTATGCGAATATCATTTTCATAATAGGTTCTTGCCCAATAATCCATACTTTGTTCTACATAACTGAACGGTGCATCGAATTTCACTTCGCCGCGAGAGTTGATTTTAACATTGGGCGCGATGCTCGCAATGTTGGCGCCAGCGTCCTTCAAATCTTCCGGATCAGACATCGATT
>JAQTRU010000057.1 GCA_028711655.1 Patescibacteria group bacterium | reverse complement strand
AATATGGTAAAATTCTCCGGTTTGAAATTCAAATTTGCGCATTTTGAATCTAATCTATCAACCAACATCTTTCACTATTTCTAAGATTAAACTTAATCTACAAAATAAGGCAAAAAGATAATCAATCCCACGATTACCGCCATAATGGAAGCGAGCATCACCGCCGCCGCCATAATATCCTTTATCTCTTTAACATAACTGTCCAATCTCGGCTTCAAGACATCCGTTATCCGCTCCACGGCGCTATTTACCAACTCCATTAAGAGCACCAAAACACTAATTAAAATCAAAACAACCCATTCCCAACTGGCAATTTTAAAATACCAGCCCAGCAAAATAACCAACAAAGCCGCCAAACTCTGAATCTGTAAATTCTGCTCCTCTTTCAAGGTTTTGCCTAGACCGCGAAAGGCATAAGCAAAACTTTTATATAATCTCTTTATCTTTACCATAATAAGAGGTTAAAAGTTATAAAGTTTATAAAGCAAAAAGTTAAAACGGCGCTTTAAAAACTTTATAACTTTATAGACTTTATAAACTTATTTCCCAACTTCTCCATTTTCTTTCGCCCAGCTTCTGTTTTGTCGTCATGCCCCAGTAAATGCAATAAGCCATGCGCCAAAATAAATACCAATTCATCTTTCGGTTTATTGCCAAGTTCCTTTGCTTGTCTCTTGATCTGGCTATAATCAATTATTATTTCTCCTAAAAATTTATCTTCGCCGGGAAAAGAAAGGATGTCCGTTACCCGGTCAATTCCCCGATATTTTTTATTTAATTGTCTAATTTTTTTATCCCCGACAAAAGCGAGGGAAACGCTGTAATCAAATTTTTTATGCGCCCGCAAAAACTTTTCCCCCGCTTCTTGGACCAAAGACAAATCAATTCTGCTTCCGGTTTTATTGTTTATTTCAACAACCATAATTTTAATCTCAACCTTAAAGGGAAAAACTCTTTATCATGGCGGAAAAAATATTTTTATAACTCAAAATCCCGTCGGGGCCGGCATTATACGACAAAACAAAAATATAATCGCGATTGTCATCGACCAAATAGACAACCAAGCCTTCTTCGCTTTTTATGCCCGACCAGCCGATTCCGGTGATTTCCCGGCTCGGCTCTATAGCTTCAATTCCAAATTGCTGCTCATGCCAATCCTTGACAGACTGCTTCTCCGCGTTATTCTGGACAATTATCTGGATAAATTGGCCATCATCTTCTGATTTAAACATGATTGAGTCGTCGCCGCCAACGGAAATTCTTGACCAGATAAGAGGATAAAGCACTTTATAGCCAATCGCGTTTGAATATTCGCCGATATTGGGGTTATCCCCCAACTTGCCGCTGCCTGCCGGATCATAAAGGTTCATCACTTCCTCAAAATCCGAGTAACCGTCGCCATCGCTGTCAATATTTTCATCGCTGGTGCCTAACAAAATTTCTTCTTTCCAAGTTAAACCGTCGCCGTCTCCGTCTTCCCGGATAATTCCCGCCTCCGGCGTTGAAGTGGCTATAATTTCTTCTTCGCCCGGGATGGTGGAAGTGGCGGTTTCCTCCAGCCCGCCCAAATAATCTTCAAGGGTGGCGACCGGAGGAACTCCCTCCGCTTCCCCCTCCTCTTCTTCCTGAACGCCTGCCGGCGCCTCGGTCTGGGCTTCCGGTTCCGGGGCATAAACTTTGCTTTCGGAAAACGGCGCCGCCTGTTTTTCTTCGGGGGCTCTAAAAATAAAAAAATAAAGCAAAAAGGCGATAATTATTATAAATATAAAACCGCCAACCATAACAAAAATTCCGGTTTTTTTGGCCTTGTCCGTTTTTAAACCGTCTTGCCTGAATTTCGCCGGCATTGTATGAATGGTAATTTCTTTGCCAATTCGTTTATTCATCACCTCCATTTCTTGGTCTTTCTCGGAAACTTTGCTTTCTTCGCTTTTATCTTTTTTTTGTTTTTTAAATAATCCAAACATATTTATAATTACAAATTACAAATTTTTTACAAATTTACAAATACTTACAAAATGTCTTTGCTGTATTCGTAAATTCGTACTGATTTGTAATTCGTAGACTTTACTGTATCTCATATAACCTGCCTTCCCCCAGGGGGTTGTAGCCGCTTCTTACTTCTTCTCCGTCCGGATAGCCATCGCCGTCGGTATCGGGGTTTAGGGGATCGGTTTTATAAATTCTTACCTCTTCGTAGTCAGATAAACCGTCTCCATCCGTGTCAACATTGTTCGGGTCGGTTCCGAGAGCTAGCTCTTCTTCATCGGATAATCCGTCTTGATCGCTGTCAATCGGCCCAACCACGCTTGGCGGAAAAAACATGCTCTCGGCCGGGGAAGGCGATTTTTCCTCCGCCGGCGCCGGAATTTGCGGCTCAAATTCTTCCGAAAAAACCGGAACTTCCTCTTCTTTTAAGCTTTCCTGCTGCTCTCCCGCATCCCCAATTTCTTTATTTAAGGAAGAATCAACTTTTTTTAAAACCCAAAAAATGCCAAAAATAATAAAAACTACTCCTATAACCAGTATAGCAAAAATAATGATTTTTTTCACCTTTTCTCCCCCGCCCCCCGGTTCTTCCTTAATTCTCCCCGGAGAGGGCGAAGAAGCAACCGGCGGCGCAACCGGCCTTAGGGCATCCGGCTTAACCGCCTCTTCGGTGCCGGAAAAAATGTCTTCAACTTTATTGGTTTTTTTGTTTAGATCGTCAAACATGTTTTTAAAATTTTTAAAAATAAAATAATATAAAAAACTAATTCACTTTTTTATGTTATTTTGCGTTGCGGCAATCCCGCCCTTCGCGAAGAGCGGGACTGCCGCAACGAAAATTACCAATCAAGACAAATTATATAGCATTCGCCGGTATCAAAAATTTGAACTAGCCAACTATTACCTTGTTTGTATATTTTGCATCCTTCAGTTCCTCCGCCGCCTTGGTTGACGCTGTCATAAAAATTCATCCCGGCCGAAAGGCAAACATCATGGACACCGACATTTTTGTTTGTATCGCCTACTTTAACTGTATAAGTATTTATATCCGGAGCCCATTTATTTCTAGTCTTACCTCCTAATCTTATTCCGCTTCCCCCTACTTCTAAAGTTGCCTGCGGATTGGTAACGCCGATGCCGACTTCGCCAGCCGGGGTTATTCTCATTCTCTCGGTTCGGTTTGTATAAAAATTCACCTGGGAACCCCCAATATAAATCGGGGCAGTTTCTGATAGATTACTCTTTAGAAAAAGGTCGTTATAACCAATAATAGCATTAACATCTTTAATATTTCCTTCTTGCCCGCCTAATTTAATATCGCCCTCAACTTGCAGTTTTTCTGTTGGGCTGGAAACAGTTCCAATGCCGACATTGCCGGCGGCGTTAGACCTGATTGCTGTAATTGCTGTGGATAAATCAGAAGGTGATGTTTTAAGAACCCACATATTGCCTTCTTGCCGCATCCACCAAACATTAGAGACTCCCGTGGCGCTAGTAGAATCAAACTTAATTAACGGAGAATTGTGGTTATCAGCGCTTGTTAACTTCATTATAAGCCCGGTTTGGCCGCTCGCCCCCTGAACCGTCAAAGTATTAGTCATAGTGCCCCCACTCTTGGCCAAAAAATCATTGGGCAAATTATTCCAGTCGTTGAAATTCAGGCTATTATTGTCTGTATTATTTTTGTTATAATTGCCGGTTATGGCCAATGCTTCTTGGCCCGGGCCTAAGTCATATATGGCTAAGAATCCGATAATTGAAACAAACAACAAAATAACTCCGACAGTTAATTGCCTTTCCAATTTTTTGATTTTAGCGAGGTTGTCTGGTCGCATATGGTTATAGTTAAATTTTTTATATAGTTCTAATAATAAACCACATCTTGGTCCGTAGTAGCAGAACAGATATAACCGCAAGTAACCATGCCATCATATGGACCTATGCCATCTTGCTCAAGTTTTGCGTCTATAAAACCATTATTATCAACTCGACAAGAAGTTTTATAATCGTAACCATGCTCGGCTTTGGAGGCTACTACAAATACCAAACATTTTTTCGCATTTTCCAGGCTTCCAACTACTGATTTTAAATCCAAAACATCTTTCCCGGCCTTATCATAAGTACTGCCAGCGCGGGCATTGACAGAGCCGACTTTAAGATAAGGCCTGCCATTAACCGCGATGTCTCCGGCAACATCCAATTTCGCCTGCGGATTGGTTACGCCGATGCCGACATTGCCGTTTTCATTTATGGTTATGGAGTTGCCTCCGGCGCTGGTCCCTAAATAAAGTTTGTCATTAGCGCTATCCCATTTTAAGAAACCAAACTCGCCGCCGGCTTGAGAGTCGCCCACCAGGATAAATGGGTTATTGCCGTTGTCTGTTACATAAAGATTTCCGCCATTTATGTGTAAATTAGCATAGGGATTATCCGTCCCAATTCCCACCTTGCCGTCGGCGGTTATAATCATCCTGTTGCTTCCCCGCCAAAACCTTAAACTGTTATTGCTTCT
>JAQTRU010000056.1 GCA_028711655.1 Patescibacteria group bacterium | reverse complement strand
TAAAGGCCGAAATTAATCACAATTAAATGCCAATATACTGTCCAAAGAATGGGGTAAGCCTTACATGTTTCAAGTTTCAAGTTCCCAATCGAGAGAGAGAGAGAGAGAGAGTAAACCTTTTTCCCGCCCTTTCTCCTTCCAATATCTTCTAAAAGCTTATTACAGTTGCCGTCGACGCAAGCGGAATACTGTTAACGCCGGTAAATTTGAACTTAATTTTGAAAACGAACTCTTAAGATTGGAAAGGGAATTAAAAAGCAAAACTTATCGCCCCGGCCGTTCCATTTGTTTTGTTATCACCGAGCCCAAGCCCCGCGAAGTGTTTGCCGCTGATTTCCGCGACCGGATAGTCCATCATCTCATAGTTGGGTTTCTTGAGCCGTTTTGGGAAAAAAAGTTTATCCATCATTCCTATTCCTGCCGCCTGAAAAAAGGCGCTCATCTGGCTATTAAGGATTTAAAAAGATATATGCGGAAAGCCAGTTGCTCTTTTTCCCGGCCCGCTTATTATCTGCAAGTTGACATCGCCGGATTTTTTATGTCTATTGATAAGAAAATCCTCTTTTCAATTTTAGCCAAACATCTGCATAATGAAAATTGGTTGTGGCTGGGGGAAAAAATAATCTTTCATAACCCGGTAAAAGATTTTTATTACAAAGGCGATCCGAATCTTTATAACTTAATCCCGCCGCGCAAATCTCTTTTCAATGTTTCGCCCAATAAAGGATTGCCGATTGGCAATCTAACCTCGCAATTTTTCGCTAATGTTTATTTAAATGAGCTTGACCAATTTGTTAAACATAAATTAAAAATAAAATATTACCTGCGCTATGTTGACGATATTTTGATAATCCACGAAAACCCGGAGCAATTAAAAAAATGGCGAAAGCAAATCAGCCATTTTTTAAATGAATACTTGAATTTACAGCTTCATCCGAAGAAAACCGTCCTGCAATCAATTTATAAAGGCATAAATTTTGTCGGTTTTGTGGTGAAACCGCATCACCTCTTGACCCGCCGCAAAATCGTGGGAAATTTAAAGAAAAAACTCTGGTATTTCAACAATACGCCCATTCCCGATACATATGAAAATTTTAATCTGCTTTTAGGCAATATTCTGGCGGTTATTAACTCCTATTACGGGCAATTCAAGCATGCCAATACTTTCAATCTTAGGCGTTCGCTTTATAAAAAAAATTTCGGCGTCTTGAAAACTTATCTTGAGCCGATTGATGAAAACTTTAGCTATTTCCGAATAAAAGGCTAATTATTACACGAATGGCAGATAAAAATGGAACTCTCTGCAAGGCGCAATCTTTTCTCTTGTTTTCATCCCCACTGCCTCTCCCCCGCTGTTATTCCCCCATTTTTACCCTCCCTGTCCTTCCCGCGGCCCTTAGTCCTCGTGAAAACGATGAGGGAATCCAGGGTAGAGCCGTACAAAACTACAAATCATCAAATAAATCTCGCCAAGTAGGATTATCTTTTTCTATTAACTCTATTTTCCATTTCCTTTTCCATTTCTTTAGTTGCTTTTCCCTAACAATGGCCTCCCGAATATCAGCAAAAATTTCGTAATAGACTAGTTTATCTACATTATATTTGGCGGTAAAACTATTTTTGTCCTGTTTTATTTTATGCTGAAAACTTCTGTTTAACAAATTATTGGTTACGCCAATATATAATGTTCCGTTTCTTTTGCTGGCTAAAATATAGACGTAATAATTTCTTTCCTCCTTCACCCCATTAGTCCCACTATAAATATTGTTATTCCTTCGTCTATAATAATTTTTAGAAAAATTTCTAACGGGGTTCATATAATTTTAGTATCCATGCGGACCAACCCTGGATTCCTGCTCGCGGGCGGGAATGACAGAAAAAAAAGGCGGGAATGACAGAAAAAAAAGGCGGGAATGACAGAAAAAAAAGGCGGGAATGACAGAAAAAGAATTTTAGCGAAGCCAGCCAAGATGGAAATCGCTGCCAGGGCTAGCGGACGCACCGCGCTTGTTTGGTATTGGTCTTAAGGTTGTTGTTCGTGTTGCCATTGTTCAGATTCGTGTTCCAGGCGTTCTGGGTTTCATTGGATTTAGTAGTGGATGACCAGAAATTGTTGCCGGCGTGTTAATTTTTCCGCCATTTATCCTTTTTTTAGCCGATCCTGGATAAACCAAGTACGGCTAAATTATACTTAATGCCCGCACCGAACATAATTAGCGGAGGCAGGTAGGCGGAACCGCAACGATTAAAAAGCGCGCTTTTCGCTCTCGGCGGTTGCCGATGGAGCGAAAATTCTGGCTTCGCTAAAATTTTTAAGAAACCATTTTTCCCAGCCGGATATCTGTTTAGAAATTTCCTCAATCAGACGATTTAAGAATTCCAACCTCCGGCTGTTGATAATTTTTAGGTCATAGCTGAGGCGTATTTTTATTCTTAATTGCTCAACTTGCGTTTTTAGCAAAGGGAAATATCGGCCTTTGTTTTCTTCTGAATTTGCCGCCACGATGCTATCTAAAAGATTGCCGGCTATTTCTTTTATGTTTTGCCCCAAAGTATATTTATATTCTCTGGGGAAGTTGTGAGTCGTTCTGTAAATTTCCAAATTCAAATCATACGCTTTCTGAAAAATCGGCAAATGCAAATAACGAGACATACTTCTTGAAACTTAAAACTTAAAACTTGAAACTTAAAATTTATATTTATGTTTTAAGTTTTCTGATAGTTCCCCAAAGCATAGCCCCAATATCTTCCGCTAATTCCAGCGCTTCATCGTAATCCTCAAATAAGCATACTCATTCATTTTAGATTTTAATTTTTCATGACATGTTCCATGTTTCAAGTTTTAGGTTTCATGCTTTAAGTTTCATGCTTTAAGTTTTAAGATATTAAATAATAAAATAACCCAAATCCCCAAATAACCAAAGTTGCCAGGGCTAGCGGACGCACCGCGCTTGTAAGGTATTGGTCTTAAGGTTGTTGGTCGTGTAGCCACCGTGCAGATACGTGTACCAGGCGTACTGGGTAGCATTGGATATAGTAGTGGATGACCAGAAAGTGCTGCCGGCGTGGGGTAAATTTCCCCAAGAGCCGTCTATATAGGCCTGCATCAATTCTTTCTGATAAGGCAATCTCCAAAGACCGTCTCCCAAGGACTCGCAGCCGGTCTTACTGCTGGCTTTTTTAACGCATTGGCAGGCGTCATCATCATCATTCACGCAAGTGCCGGGATTTTCAGCGGTATCCGGCGCGTAGCAGTTATTGGCGGCAAACCAAGTGTAGGACGCGCCTGCGCCCATATAATCCGACCAAATAAGGCCGGTGCTGTTATCCTGGCGGCAGACATCGCCCGCGCAAGCAACCGAATCCCCGGTCTTGCAATAATTGTTAGCGGCCGTGCAGGTCGTCCAGGAAGCGGTGAAACTATCAGTTGGCATACTGCCTCCGTCATTATAATCATCCACTCCGCCTAAAGCTTGTGTCCAGAAAGCCGCGTCCGTTCCCCCAACCGCCGAGCCGTTTTTCTGATTAACCACGGAAAACATATTGCGGTTATTCATATATTTCAGCAATTCCAAAATATTGCCGTCTTGATCAGCGGTAAAAGAGCTTGAGTCATAGCCGGACTTCGCCAGAGAGTCCAAATATCCGGCCCGGCTGTCAGTCCAAGTTGAACTCTTCGGGGCGGTGGAAGACGCGGCCGTATAGTCTTGGATTGTTTTAAACCAGCCGAACATATCCTCGGTGCTGGTGGCCGAATCGGAACTGCCGATGCTTGTCGCAGCCGCGGTATAACCGTAAATATTTTTAAACCAGCCGAACATATCAATTGTGCTGGTCGCGGAAGTGGAACTGCCGATATTCCAGACAACACTGCCGATGGCCGGAATAGTATCGGCGGTGGAGCTGGAAATCAAAAACTTGAGATCGGTGTCAAGATAATCCAGATAGACTGCCCGCTCATTGCTCCAAGTTGAAGTGCTCAAAGCCGTAGACGCCGGAGCGCGGGAAGAAACCGTTGTATCCAAATTATCTAAAATATATTTGCCAATACTCCCGACAGCGGTTAATCCGCTGGTCGCGTTATCCCAGACGCCGGCCGCTAAACCGGCTAAGGCCTCGCTAATCGCCTCCAAGCTGTCGGTAGCGCGGTCAAAAGTATTTCCAGTGTCTTTGGCCGCCATTTCCAGCAAAGAATGCATGGTGGCTCCAGGACTGGCAGTCGGAGTCAAACTGCCGGCGCGGGCGACAACATAAACAGTAGGCAAAGATAAAATCACCACCAAAGCGCTAAGCAGCAAATCCTTGCCGCTAACGCTTTTGCGGAAAATATTTATCTTCTTTTTTTGTAATGTTTTCCTCATAATATTTTTATGTTAATTTATAGAACTTCATAATTTGCCGGCCAAAAGTTCAAGCAGAATTAAGACATTTTTCTGGGCCGCGGCCGAATCTTTGCTGGCGACAAATTCCTGCCAGCTATCAAATATTTCTTGGTCGTTTAATCCCCGGACGGCGTTTTCCAATTGCAGCCGCGTATCAAAATCCACTTCCCGGTCCGCTTCCAGGACTTTTTCTATAAACAGCCGGTTGAAATCAGCGATCTTTTCATTTTTTTCAACCAAAGCGTTGGCGGCTTCCGCCCGGGC
>JAQTRU010000055.1:1465-5295 GCA_028711655.1 Patescibacteria group bacterium | reverse complement strand
GGTACAAACAAAAATCGGCTTCGTGCCGGTTTTTTGTTTGTGCTGTCCATGGGGTTTGAGAACCCCGAAGTTTAATGGGGCTTCCGCCCCTTCGATTCCCCGTGGCGGTACATAATAATTTCGCGAGCGTGTGAGCGCCTGCCCGCCTCTGGAGGGAGCGATCCCGCAAACGCAGTTTTGCGGGGCTCATCTTGGTAACCGGTGTTCGACCTGCCCCGCAGATTGAGCGAAGCGAAATTGTGCGGGGTTCCCTGCCTGCCGGCAGGTGGGCCCGTGGCGGTACAAATTAATCTTAAACTTCGCTTTTGGCGGATTTTTTTTATAAAAAAACGGCTGGTAAAAATTTTGCCAGCCGCAAAAATATTTGTCCCGAACGGTTTTCTAGGGAGCATTTACAACACCCGCCATCAACCCAAAAACCAAACCGACGCCCCCGGATGCCACCAGCCGATAGGTTTGCGGCATGGTAGTATTGCCAAAAATATGGTAAGCCGCCACCATCGCAACCGCGAAAGCGACAACGGTCCAAAGGCATTGTTTCGCTCTTTCCTTCGACATGGCCCAAACCTCCTGTCCTTAAGTTCGGTTTCGTAAACATTCACAAAAGAACCGCTCCGAATTAATGCCAAAAACCTCCTTGTTAGACAGAACCCATTTAATTATAGTATAGGTCTTTTCCTTAAAAAAGTCAAAAACAAAACACCGTTTCCCGCGAAACGGTGTTTTTATAAATTTTTCAAACCTCCTTCTTGCGCGACTTTCTCCTTTAATTCCGGTCGCAGATATCCTGCCACTCGCAATTAAACTGGCCGCAGTTTTTTTTCTTCCCTGTGTTAAAACAGGGAATATTGCCCTCATTTTCCTGTTTTTCATGAATTCTTTCCGTGGCCACCTCCGGCTTCAGAGAAAAAAGCCGGACAAGATCCTTGGAGCATCCGGGGCAGAGGCCTGATCTCGAAATCTTGTCCTGGGGGAAAAATCCTTGGCATTCCGCGCAATACACTTTTTCAAGGTTCATCTTTTTCCTCCTTTCCGGAAAAATTTTTAAAATTGGAAATAAATATTATCGTTTGTTTTCATTATAACAAACTTAAATAAAATTGTTAAATTTTTTAAGCGCAAACTTGTTTGCGAAGCGGTCGAACCTGCTTTGCAAATAAAAAGGGAGGCTAAACGCTATTAGCTTCGAAATAAAAACAAAACTCTTTGGAAAAACCAA
Organism: Patescibacteria group bacterium; assembly: GCA_028711655.1. Classification (NCBI taxonomy): domain Bacteria; species Patescibacteria group bacterium. The sequence continues at coordinate 4,076 of JAQTRU010000055.1, read as the reverse complement.
AGAATTTTGTTTATTCAGAACTTCTTTTTTAATTTTTATTATTTTTTGACAATCGCGATCGCGTTCGATTCCACCAGCTGGGGATCTGCATACAAGCCCGCAACTTCGACAAAAGTCATGGTGTGGAGACCGTTGGGGAAATATTCACGGATGAGCCCGGCGGCAATATCATTGTAGTCGCCCGCCTTGTTTCCGCTTCGTGTTTCCGGACATACGAAGTTCTGGAGAAATACAACATCGTCCATGGTAGAGCCGTAATTGGCGAGAACCGCCTTTATATTCTCAAGGACAGCGCGGAATTGCTGTTCAAAATCACCCATTAAAAATTCCGGCATCCCGTTCTCATCAACTTCTTGGCCATGGGCGAGCTGCCCCGCGACAAAAATCATGTTTCCTGATTTGATGCCCTGGGCATATGACCAATCTTTTTCCCAGGCAACCCCGAATCCGAATTTTTCCGGCTCTTCCCCGGCTATCCGGCAAAGATTTCCGCCCAAATAATAAACGGCGCCAACCAAAAGAACCAATACTATGACCCAGATAACTATTCTAGTGTTTTTGTTCATTTTTTTGTTCGTTAATGTTGTTTAAAAATTTGTCGACCTTTCGCTTATTATATTATACAATATTTTTTGAAAAAAATAAATAAACCGGAAAATAAATTACATGAATCGCTTTAAATCCATTATAACAAATTTTCCGGCAAATGTTAAATCTTGATTTTCACAATTTCCCCTATCTTTTTGTTTTTTGCCTTATTTTTATTAAATTCCATATCAAAATAAAATTCAGTCTTGCCCTTTATTTTTCTGTTTTTTTCACTTTCCATGACTACTTCCAACTCTCTGCCTTCAAATTTCTTTTTGAAATCTTTTTCCATCTTTTCTCCCAATCCCCTCAAAGTTTCGGCCCGCCCGGCTTTTTCTTCCTCCCCCACCCTGTGTGGCAATTTGGCCGCCAAAGTTCTCTCATGCGCGGAAAACGGAAAAACATGCAATCGGCTGAATTTCATCTTTTTAACAAAATTATAAGTTTTATTGAAATCATTTTTTGTTTCGCCCGGGAAACCCACGATTACATCAGTACTGATGGCAATATCAGGCAGGCTCTTTCTAATTTTTTTAATTCGTAATTCGTAATTCGCAATTGAATACGGCCGGTTCATTAATTTCAAAATCTTGTCATTGCCGGACTGCAGAGGAATATGCAGATGCTTGCAAATTTTTTTCGCGCTCGCCATTAATTTTACCAGTTCATCGCTCACTTCATTTATTTCTATTGAACTTAATCTTACCCGTCCCAACCCTTTTATTTTAATTATTTTCTGCAATAACTCCGCCAGTCTCCCCTCTCCCCTTCTTCGCCCCCTCTTGCCTTCTGCTCCATATAACCCCAGATGAATTCCGCACAGAACCACTTCCCTGTAGCCCGCCCTTGTCGCTTGTTTTATTTCGTCTATTACTTCTTTTATTCTCCGGCTTCTTAGTTTTCCCCGCGCGTAAGGGATAATGCAATAAGAGCAGAATTGCTCGCACCCGTCCTGAATTTTTATAAAATATCTTGATTTGTCCTCCCGGAATTTGACATTTGAATTTTGCCCACCCCGCTTCGCTTGGCGAGGCCGGGGGATTTGATTTGATATTTGAATTTTGCCATTTGTCATTTTTTTTGCCAAATCATCCATCCTTTTTCTCCAAATAAAATCAACTCCCAGGCCATCAATTTCCCCTTTATAAACCCTTGGCCAACAGCCGACTAAAATAATTTTGGCTTCCGGATTTTCCTTGCGCGCTTTATTTATCATTCTTTTGCCTTTGCTTATAGCGCTTTGCGTCACGGCGCAGGTGTTGACAATAGCAAAGTCGGCTTTATCGCCGACCAAAATAAAACCAGCCGCCTCTAACCCAGCCGCCAGCCTGTTTGAATCATACTGGTTGACTTTACAGCCCAAAGTGTAAATTTTAAATCTGTTCCCAAGCATATTTATCTGCTATAATAATAAAATCTAATCAAAGTCTTGTCAAAAATATCTTTTCTTGTTATTATTCTAAATAAGTAAAAGCCTGCATAAAGCGGTTTTTTATTTTGTTTGCTTACAAAAACAAAATTCAAATGAGCGCCGTTAGCTCAGTCGGTAGAGCAGCTGCCTTTTAAGCAGAAGGTCACAGGTTCGAATCCTGTACGGCGCACAAATATGTTCTTTACTTATGCCATTTATAATAAAATAAGGGATAAGATTTATATCGGTCATACTTCTGGCCTGGAAGATAGAATTAAGAGACATAATAAAATATTAAAAAATAAGGCAAAATCATACACAAGCAAAAATAATGGGAATTGGAGCTTAGTATACAAAGAGGAATTTAATACCCGCGCGGAAGCAATAAAAAGAGAAAAAGAATTAAAAAGTTATCGCGGCCGCCAATTTATTCGTTCAATTATAAATCGCGATAAAACCAGTCGGTAGATCCGCCGGCTGGCGGACTTTTAAGCAGAAGGTCACAGGTTCGAATCCTGTACGGCGCACAAATATGTTCTTTACTTATGCCATTTATAATAAAATAAGGGATAAGATTTATATCGGTCATACTTCTGGCCTGGAAGATAGAAT
>JAQTRU010000055.1:0-1365 GCA_028711655.1 Patescibacteria group bacterium | reverse complement strand
TAAAAAATAAGGCAAAATCATACACAAGCAAAAATAATGGGAATTGGAGCTTAGTATACAAAGAGGAATTTAATACCCGCGCGGAAGCAATAAAAAGAGAAAAAGAATTAAAAAGTTATCGCGGCCGTCAATTTATTCGTTCAATTATAAATCGCGATAAAACCAGTCGGTAGATCCGCCGGCTGGCGGACTTTTAAGCAGAAGGTCACAGGTTCGAATCCTGTACGGCGCACTATAATCAAGCCACCCTCGCCAGCTGGCACCCCCAGTCGCCTAGCACCGACGTAGCTTAATGGTAGACCTGCCCGCCATCGCCTAAGCCCATGTAGCTCAATGGTAGAGCAACGGTTTTGTAAACCGTAGGTTGTCGGTTCAATCCCGACCGTGGGCTCAGGCGTAGGCAGGCGGGGCAAAGCATTCGCCCGTCCCGCCTCCGCCGATAGGCGGAATGCGGGATAAACCGTAGATTGTCGGCCTGCCCCGCACAGAACTTTTGTTCTGGCGCGGGGTTCAATCCCGACCGTCGGCTCCAGACGTTTGGTGGGCATGTAAACCGTTTGTTGTCCCGCCATGGCGGGACGGGTGGCTCAAAATAAAGGCTAAATTGGCCTTTTTATTTTATTTTTACCTGTCCCGCCTGCCCCGTCGCTACGGTGGCCTCTGGCGGTGATATTATTGCCGCCTGCCCTGCCTACCGGACAGGCAGGCGGCAGGCAGGTTATTATTTAAATAAAGTGGAAAAATGGTGGAAAAAATACCCTTGCGGGAAAAAAGCCGATAAGATAAGATGAATACATGAGTAACGGGGAAAAAAATCAAACAACTGAAGAAATCGGAAGAATGCCGCCGCAGAATATTGAGGCCGAGCAATCGCTCTTGTCCTGTATTTTGATTGACAAAGACGCAATCATTAAGGTGGCGGACATTATTTCGGAAAATGACTTTTATAAAGACACCCACCGCCTTATTTTCATTGTTATCAAAGAGCTTTACAACCACCGCGAACCGATTGATATTCTAACTTTAACCAACCGCCTGGAAGAAAAAAAACAGCTCTCTGACATTGGCGGCCGAACTTATCTGGCCCAGCTTTCTTCCTTTGTCGCCACTTCTTCCAATGTTGTCCAATACGCCAATATCGTCCAGCGCAAGGCCACCCTGCGCCGCCTGCAAACGGCCGCTTCGGAAATTATGGATCTAAGCTACCAGGAAGAAGAGGAAATAGACAAGGTTCTGGACCAGACCGAGCAAAAAAATTTTTTCCGTTTCGCAGAAATATTTAAAAAATACTTTCGTGCCGATTGACAATCTTTTGACCGAAGCCTTTGAAAGAATTGACGAACTGCATAAGCACGGCGGGAAACT
>JAQTRU010000054.1 GCA_028711655.1 Patescibacteria group bacterium | reverse complement strand
CCAGAATATCTGCCAGAATACGTGGCTGAATTTTCAGTAAGATTTAGCCACCCGGAAATCTTTGATTCTCCGCTAACCTATCTGCAAAAATCAATTAGCTCTGTTCCACTTGACTAGGTATACCCAATTTCACCACTTTCCTCTTCTTTGGCAAATATGTTATAATAACTACATACATTATTCGCATAATTCGTAATTCGTAGATTATGTTATCTCGAGAACAAATAAAAAATATCCTGATCAAAGCGGAAATTTTAACCGACGGAGATTTTGACAAATTCGCCCAGGAAGCGGAAAATAGCGGAAAAAAAATAGAAAATTATCTGTTGGAAAAAAAGGTTATAACTCCCCTCTCCTTGTATGAGAGCGCCGCCCAATTTTTTAATATCCCTTTTGTCAATCTGAAAGGCCAAACTATCCGAAAAGATATCCTTTTTAGCATTCCGGAACCGATTGCTACCACCCACGATCTAATCGCTTTTGACGGCGATGACAAAGAAATAAAAATCGCCACTTTAAATCCTAATGACCTGGAAATCTTTGAGTTTATCAGAAAAAAAACCGGCCTAGTGCCGAAGATTTATTTAACCACGCCGGACAGCATAAAGGAAAATCTGAAACAATATCATAAGGGTTTAAAGGCCGAATTTGATTATTTGACTAAGGGCGCGCAGAAAGGAGAAAACGGCAAAGAAAAGGAAGGAGATTTAAAAAAACTGGCGGAAGACCTGCCAGTAGTAAGGATTGTGGATACTTTGCTGGAATACGCTATTTTCCAGGAAGCTTCTGACATCCATATTGAACCGGAGGAAAGAGACATTATTGTCCGCTATCGCATTGATGGCATTCTCCATAATGTCATGACTCTTCCAAAAAATGTGCAGTCCGGCATTGCCGCCAGAATAAAAATACTTTCTAACCTAAAAGTTGATGAACACCGCCTGCCCCAGGACGGCCGATTTAAAATTGCCAGCGAGGAATACAAAGTTTCTTTTCGCGTTTCCATTATCCCGACTTTTGACGGAGAAAAAATCGTGATGCGCTTGCTTAATGAAAAAGCCCAAATTTTAAACCTGGAACAACTGGGTTTTCAGCCCAGTAGCTTGGAAATAATAAAAAACAATATAAAAAAACCGCATGGCATGATTTTGGTTACCGGACCGACCGGCTCGGGAAAAACCACCACTCTTTACACCATCCTTAATCTCCTAAACACCCCGGAAGTGAATATTTCCACAGTTGAAGACCCGATTGAATACCGGATGCCGAGAGTAAACCAGTCGCAAATCAACCCTAAAATCGGTTTTACTTTCGCTACCGGCCTGCGCTCTATTTTGCGCCAAGATCCGGATATCATTATGGTCGGAGAAATTCGGGATCAGGAAACCGCGGAAATCGCGGTTCATGCCGCTATGACCGGCCACCTTGTCCTTTCCACTCTTCACACCAATGACGCTGTTACCACCCTGCCCCGCTTGAGCGACATGGGCGTCCCTTCATTTTTAATCGCGACAACGACTAATGTCATTATCGCCCAGCGTTTAGTGAGAAAAATCTGCCCAAACTGCATTCAAAGCTATAATTTGGACAAACAGGCCATAGAAGAACTGAATAAATTTCTTAATATCGGCAATCTGTTAAAAACCCTGGAAGAGGAAAAAGCCATTGTCAGTTCCAAAAAGGGGCTGGAGTCTATTCTTTTTTACCGCGGCAAAGGCTGCAAAAAATGCAACAATACCGGCTATAAGGGGCGCATAGGAATTTACGAAACTCTAGAAATAACTCCCGAAGTGGCGGAACTTATTTTAAGAAAAGCCAATGCCGTCGAGATAAAAAAACAAGCGGAGAAACAAAAAATGCTCACTGTAATAGAGGATGGCTTCATAAAGGCCAAAAACGGCATTACCACGATTGAGGAAATAATGAGAGTGACAAAAGAATAAATCTAATTACAAATTACAAATCTTTCACAAATTCACAAATATTATATAACACTTTGATTTCTATTTGTGTTATTTGTGATAATATTTGTGTATTTGTAATAAAATATTGGACTATGAAAATATTTTGCGTAATTCCGGCTTATAACGAAAAGGAGACTATCAGCGAAGTAATAGATAAAGTAAAGCCCTTAGTCAGCGAGGTGGTGGTGGTTGATGATGGTTCTTCTGACGAAACCGGAAAACTGGCGAGAGCCAAAGGCGTAAGAGTCTTGTCCCATCTTATAAACCGCGGCCAGGGGGCGGCCCTGGAAACCGGAAACCAATACGCTCTAAAAGCCGGCGGCGATATCATTGTCCACTTTGACGCTGACGGCCAGTTTCTGCCCGGAGAAATAGAAGACATCGTTTCCCCTATCCAAGAAGGACAAGCCGACATAGTTTTCGGTTCGCGCTTTTTGGGCAAAAAGTCAAACATGCCGCCTTTTAAAAAGTACGTCATTATTCCTCTGGCGCACCTGATAAATAAAATATTTACCGGCTCCACCTTAACTGATCCGCAGAACGGCTTTCGGGCAATGTCAAAAAAGGCGGCTGAAGAAATAAAAATTGAGCAGGACGGCATGGCCCACAACACGGAAATAATTTCTAAGGCTTTTTCTAGCGGCCTGAAAATAAAAGAAATTCCGGTAACTGTTATTTACAATAATTTCGGCCAACGATTTAGCGGCGGCTTAAAAATTATAAAAGATTTAATACTGGCTAGACTAATAAATTAACTTTGATGCGTTACGCGTTATGCGTTACGCGTTATGCGAAAAAATGCTGCAACAAATAATCGCTTTAATAATTATCGCTTTTTTCTTGGCCCGCCTTTTCTGGCAAAAACAGAAAAAGCAAATAGGCGCCAATGAATTCTTTTTTTGGCTGGTTTTTTGGTTTTTGGCCGCCGGGGCAATAATCGCTTTGAAATGGATAGACAAATTGGTTGCGAGCCTTGGCTTTTCCGCTTCGGGCATTGATGTCCTAATTTACATTGCCATCGTCATTTTATTTTATTTCGTCTTCAGGTTAAGGCTCCGGCTGGAAAAAATAGAAAGGGATATAACAAAAATAGTCAGAAAAATCACAATTGAAGAAAAATAATTACAAATTCACAAATTCGCTACAAATTACACAAATATATTTTAAATTTTTTCCTAATTTGTGTTATTTGCGTTTAAATTTGTGAATTTGTAATTTTATGAAAATTGCCCAAATTGTCTGCGCTTTTCCTCCATATAAGGGCGGCATAGCTAATGTGGCCCGCGATTTTTCCGAAATTTTAGCCGATGCCGGCAACGAAATAACTGTTTTCACCCCCGACTACGGTCAACCAACCGCAGAAAAAAATAATTTTAAAATTACCCTCCTCAAACCCTGGCTAAGAATGGGCTTGGGAGTTTTTTTGCCGCAACTGTTTTTTAAACTTCCTGATTTTGATATTATTCACCTTAATTACCCATTTTTCGGCGCGGCTGAAGTGGTTTGGCTGGCAAAAACTATTTGGCCTAAAAAATTTAAGCTCATTGTCCATTTCCACATGGACGTGGCCGGCCTCTCCCCTTTTGCCAAAATTCTCTCTCTGCCGGCTGAAATAATTAGAAATTCTCTTTTTAAAAAAGCTGACTCAATCACCTGCGCCAGCTTAGATTATATAAAAAATAGCAGCTTGGCTGAAATTTATAAAAAATATCCGGAAAAATTCAAAGAAATTCCTTTCGGGGTGGACACAAAAAAATTTAGACCAAAGGATTTCCAAGAATCCCCGTCAAATTCCGCAAAAATTTTATTTGTCGGCGGACTGGATAAAGCTCATTATTTCAAGGGTGTTGATGTCTTGCTGAAAGCTATCTCAAAATTATTTAAAAAAAATTGGGAACTACTGATTGTGGGTGATGGCGACCTTAGAAAAAAATATGAAAATCTAGCCAAGAAACTGAACATAAATAACCGGGTAAAATTTTTAGGGAAAATTCCCGACCAAAAACTACCTTCCATCTACCAACAGGCCGATTTATTTGTTTTGCCTTCAATAAATAAAAACGAAGCCTTTGGTTTAGTTTTGCTGGAAGCTATGGCTTCCGGCTTGCCGATGATTGCCTCGGATTTGCCTGGCGTAAGAACGGTTTTTGCCAACGGCAAACAAGGATTATTGGCAAAACCGGGGGATGAGGAAGACCTTAAAAATAAAATGGAGGAGATTTTATCTAATGAAAAAAAAAGAAAAGAAATGGGGCGGGAAGCGAGAACTTTGGCGACGGAAAAATATGATTCTGAAAAAATAAAAACAAAATTAATTGAAGTATTTTAAAGCGTCTTTTTGTTTGCTAAAATATAAACTCAACTAAAATAAATATTCGTATTATTAATTCCATTAACATTATTCCTATATTAGTATTTTATTTGTTTGTGATATTTGTGTATAATTTGTAAATTCGTAATAGATTCGTAATTTGTAAAGTATGAAAATCTGCTTAATAAATAATTTGTACAAACCCTATAATCGGGGTGGAGCCGAACGCATAATGGAACTGCAGGCAGAGGGCCTGGCTCAAGCCGGCCACGAAATTTTTATAATAACGACAAAACCGTTTTTCGCGCAACGCATAACGCGCAACACGCAACAAAAAATTTATTATCTTAAAGGATTTTATTATAATCTAAAAAAAATTCCCAAAATACTCCGCCTGCCCTGGCACCTGCTTGATATGCTTGATTTTGGCAATTATTTAAGGGTAAAATCCATCTTAAAAAAGGAAGGACCTGATATGGTTATAACCCATAATTTAAAGGGCTTGGGTTATTTAATTCCTAAGGTTATAAAATCTTTAAAAATAAAACATATCCATATCCTGCACGATATCCAGCTCCTTCATCCTTCCGGCTTGATGCTTTGCCATAAAGAAAAACAAATAAAAAGTTTTCCGGCGAAAATGTATGCCGGTCTTTGCCGCTGTCTTTTTTCTTCGCCGGATATGATAATTTCGCCTTCAAAATGGCTTTTAAAACTTCACGAAGAAAAAAACTTTTTTAGCCAATCCAGAAAGATTATTTTACCTAATCCAGTTCCCGATTTCTCCATCTCCCCTTTCCTGGACAGGAGAGGGGCGGGGGGTGAGGCAAATAAAGTCTTTCGCTTTTTATATGCGGGGCAAATAGAAAAGCACAAAGGGATATTTTTCCTAATAAAGTCTTTTTCCATCCTCTGCCAAAATTTCGGCCGTTGCGGTTTTGAGTTAATCATAGCCGGAACCGGTTCAAAATTAAAAAAAGCCGGGCAATTGGCTAAAACGAATAAATATATAAAAATTTTAGGCTGGAAAAATAAAGCAGAGTTAAGGCAGTTAATGGACTCGTCTGATTGCCTGG
>JAQTRU010000053.1 GCA_028711655.1 Patescibacteria group bacterium | reverse complement strand
GTTTTCGGCCCGGGGCCTCCATCCCTTGCCGGAACAAGAAAAAACCGGCAATGTGGAAAAAGTTATAAGGGTGACGCGGGAAAGATATGCCAAAGAAAGGAGAGTCGTGGAAGATAAGATTGTGCGTTGGCATGAAAATGACGGGGGAGAGGATGAAAAAGAAAAAAATATTCAAAATAAAAACGATAGACAAGTTTTTACAAAAAAGTCCGAGCCGAAAAAAGAAAGGGAAATCAGGGTGGAAAAAACCGAGGAAGACGGAGAACATAAATTTGAAGTCATCTGCTCCCGATGCGGCAAGAGGACAAGAATTTCTTTTAAACCCGATGGGGTACGCCCGGTTTATTGCAAAGAATGTTTATCCGTTTTGCGCGAAGAAAAAAGGCAGGAAGTGGAGCTGAGGAAAAAGAAAAAACAGGAAGAAATAAAAAAAATTGAAGAACAGGAAAATTCAGGAAAGGAGTCGGGGCAGGAATTGTCTCTTGAAGAAATAAAAAAAATAAGGCCGGTTGATTTTAAAAACAAGCAGACAAAAGGGGAGGTTAGAGACGGGGAAGAAATTAAAGAAGGGGAAGAGATTATAATTAAGAATTAACCACCGCCAAGGCGGGACGGGAAAGTTAGAAGTAAGAAAGAAATAGTTAAATCTTAAATCTAAAATCTTCAAGATGGACTATCTAAAGGTAGGCAAAGCCACAGAGCTTGCCGGGCGGGATAGAAGGCTTTATCGGCTTTTGGAAATCCTGCCTGGTTTTTTATCCTGGGCAACTTTGCTTATTCTTCTTACCGGCTCTTATTTTCGCCCGGTCTGGGTGGCTTATTTTTTAATCGCCTTTGATGTTTATTGGCTTCTTTTGGTTTTGTATTTGGGTTTATATTTATTGGTTTCTTTCCGAAAATTAAAAAAAAATATGAAAATAGACTGGCGGGCCAGATGCGAGGATTTAATAAGTTCTCCGCTTTGCTCTGTTAATCCGGATTTGCCCGAGAGCGAGAGGAAGGGATCGGGAAATACCTGTTTGGCAAGAGGGGGGACAAATTGGCGGGAAGTAGTCCATTTGATAATTTTTCCGACTTATAATGAAAGCCTTGAGGTTATCAGGACCAGTTTTCAGGCCTTGATGGATGACGGCTATCCTCCCGAAAAGATGATAGTGGTTTTGGCAATTGAGGGCCGGGCGGGCAGGCCAGCGGAAGAAAGAGCAGAGGCAATCAAGCAAGAATTCGGTTATAAATTTAGAAATTTTTTAATTACGGTTCACCCGGACATTGTCGGCGAACTGAAAGGCAAGGGCGCTAACCAGGCCTGGGCCGGCCGTAAAGTAAAAGAAGAAATCATTGATAAGGAAAAGATTGATTATGATAAGATTTTAGTGAGCGTTTTTGACATTGACACGGTGGTGCGGCCCGGCTATTTTTTTTGCCTTACTTATAAATTTTTAACTACCCAAAATCCTTACCGCGCCAGTTACCAGCCGGTGCCGGTTTATCATAATAATATTTGGCAGTCTTCGTTTTTCGCCCGGGTCGCGGCCTCTTCCAACACTTTTTGGCAGATGATGCAGCAGATAAGGCAGGAGAAATTAGCAACCTATTCTTCCCATTCCATGACCTGGCGGGCCCTCAATGATATAAATTTTTGGTCCACCACGATGGTGAGCGAAGATTCCAGGATTTTTTGGCATTGCCTTATTCACTATAAGGGTGACTACCGGGTTGAGCCGCTTTATTTTCCGGTTTCCATGGATGTAACCATGGATGAAACTATGGTCCAGACAGCCAAGAGCCTCTACAAGCAACAGCGGCGTTGGGGCTGGGGAGTGGAGAATATCCCCTATTTGATTTTTAATGTTGCAAAGAAATGGAGAGAGATTCCCAAGAGAAAAATGATGGGTCGTATTTTGGTTCAGATTTACGGATTTCATTCTTGGGCCACAAACGCTTTGATTATTGCCGTTATCGGCTGGATGCCGATGATTTTGGGCGGAGACCGTTTTAATGCCACGGTCCTTTCTTCCAATCTGCCGTTTATAACGCGCGCTTTAATGACCCTTGCCATGGTCGGTTTGGTATTTTCAGCCGCTATTTCCACGGCGCTTTTGCCGCCACGGCCTCCCAAATACGGTTGGCATAAAAGTATTATAATGGTTCTGCAGTGGCTGGTCCTGCCCTTCAGCATTATAATTTTTGGCGCCATTCCCGGATTGGAAGCCCAGACCAGATTGATGCTGGGCAAGTATATGGGGTTTTGGGTAACGCCGAAGAAACGGGGAGATTAGAGATTAGTTGATTAGCTGCTGGGTGTTAGATATTAGGAATACGCTTTTAGGGCGTGTTTTTTTATACTTTAATTTTGTTTAATTTTAGCGAAATATGCTTATTTTTTGCTTAAAACGCTTGACAAATATTTTAAAGTATGCTATGATTATAGGTTAAATATTTTTGCGCTAAAAAAGGTTTTACCTTTAATAGTCGTAGAAATATTTATTAAGGAGGCATACCCTCTTTAAAGTTTATATTTATCTTCGCCGTTCTTGGCTTATGCCAAAAGCGGCGGGATATAGATGTAAATTTCTTGGATCATTACAATTTCTTCCTTAACCGGAAGATTATATAGCGCTCCGTTTAGGAGCCCATCCGGAATTTTCCGGGCAAACGGAAGTTTAGACAGAGGAGGTTTGAGATGGCAGAGGTAAAATTTAAGCCCGATGTCATCGAAATCATGGCTAAGGGCAAATTTGAAGAACGGGTGAAGTGCCCAGTTTGCGGGGAGGAAAAAGATCCCAGGGCATGGATCTGCGAGGCCTGCTTCAAAAAGCACGGCTATAGCCTGGTGGCCAAAGTTCAGGCGGCTGTCCGGCTTGCCAGCAAGGTGTCGCCTGAAGTCGGACAGAACCTTCTCCGGGTAGCTCGGCAAATTCTTTCCGCGCCCGACAGACCGAAGGGTGTGGAAAACAAGGATCTCGTGAAAGCGCTCCGCTCTAATCTTCCCGATGTGTCCGAGGGGGCGATTTTTGCCGCTTTTGCCGCTGTCCGGAAAGAAATGGAGGCGGAAGCCAAAGAAGCCGCTCGAAAAGCGGAGAAAGATGGCCGCTGGCGGGCCGCTTTGGCCGCAGTAGACGAGAATTTCCCCAGGGGCGAAGAGATCAAACCGGCTTTCTTTGTCAGTAATCCGGTTCGGCACAATGGCGGAATTATCAGTACCAATATGATGAAAGCCGCCTGCGCCCAGGTTCGCAAGGAAAGAAAGTGGGCCAGAGAAAACCAGATGGCGGATGCTTTCGTCAAGAGCCATCTGCGGTCGGTGGATTTCCCCGGGATCAATCAGCCGAAAATCGTAGCCGCTTCGGCCTGAAATTTCTGCCCCCTCCAGATAAAACTGGAAACGGGGGAAACAGGATCAGGTGGTCATATCTGAAAAGGGGGCAGATATGCTCTAACGACTCAAACGGAGTACGGGGAGACGGACGCGCCCTGACAAATAATGCGGCGGGGCAAAGCCATGCCCGAAACGCAGACTTCGCAAACCTGCGCTTCAAGGCTCAACCCATTCTTCAAGAAATTGGAGAGTGGGTTTTTTATTTGCTAATTTATTATGTTATAATAGGTATTAGGTATTGGTTGCTAGGCGCTAGATTTTAGTGCCAAGGTTTTTTAATTTTCTAAATATTTTTATGGAGGGTGGGATAAAAAGAGTTGAGGATCTGGACGTTTATAGAAGGTTATTTAATTTACATATAAAAGTTCATAATTTAACTTTAACTTTCCCTGGATTTGAACTGTATGAGTTAGGTTCTCAACTGCGCCGGTCTTCCAATTCCTGCCCGGCTAATTTAGCGGAAGGATTTAGTAATAAGCATATTAAGATGTATTTAGAAGGGATTTCTCGCATTCAAGCCGAATTAAGAGAAACAAAGCACCATTTAAAAGTAGCGTATTGCAAAAAATATATAACTTTAGAGAAATTAAAATATTTTATAGACGAATATGATATTTGCGGCAAGATGCTGACAAATTTAGAAAAATCACTTTATAAATATACCTAATATCTAACTAATAACTAATAACCAACACCCATGTCTGATTTCCATGGTTTATCAATTAAATCCTGCCTAAAAGAATTGAAAACTTCAGTAAATGGCCTGACAAACGAGGAAGCGGCCAAACGATTAAAAAAATACGGACCCAATAAACTTGAAGAAGAAAAGCCTTTAAGCCGGTTCGCTATTTTTGTTTCCCAGCTTAAAAGCCCTTTGATTTATGTTTTATTGGTGGCGGCAGCTGTTTCTTTTCTTCTTTCTGAATATGTTGACGCCGGGGTAATCTTTGGCGCCGTTGTTCTTAATACTATTATCGGTTTTTTTCAGGAGAATAAGGCTAACCGGGCCCTAAGCAAGTTAAGAAAAATGGTTGAGCACAAAGCTTTGGTTTTGCGGGACGGGCGGGAAACCGTGGTTGACAGCGGCCAATTGGTCGTCGGCGATATAATCATCCTGCAGGCGGGCAATCGGATTTTGGCTGACGGCCGGATAATTGAGGCCAATGATTTGCGGGCCAGCGAAGCTAATTTGACCGGGGAGTCAATCCCTTCTTCCAAGTCCACCGGCAAAATTCCCAAAGGGGCGGCTTTGGCCGACCAGGAAAATATGGTTTTCGGAAGCACGATTATTGTCCGCGGCAACGGAAAAGCGATAATCACCGCGGTCGGCGCCAAAAGCGAAATAGGCAAAATCGCCAATTTGGTCAAAACCACGACCGAGGAAAAAACTCCTCTGCAATTGCGTTTGCTGCGTTTGTCCAAATTTTTGGGTCTGGCCATAATTTTGGTTTGTTTGTTTGTCGCGGGCGTCGGTATTTGGCAGGGCCGCGATTTTTTTGAGATGTTCATCGTGAGCATAGCCATCGCCGTCGCGGCCATTCCGGAAGGCCTGGCCGTGTCCGTGACCGTGATTTTGGTTTTGGGCATGCAGAGAATTTTAAAGCGGAAAGCTCTTACGAGAAAATTGGTGGCGGCGGAAACCTTGGGTTCAACCACCGTTATTTGCGCGGATAAAACCGGCACTTTAACGGAAGGGAAAATGGAGGTGTCCAAGATTGTTATTGGCGAAAAAGAATTTGGATTGGAAACTTTGGGCGCAAAAGGGGATAATCAGGAAGCCGAAGCGGTCAGTTTGGCCTTGAAAATCGGTATGATGTGCAACGACGCTATCGCAGAAATTCCAGAGGACAAATCGGCCGAGGAAAAAATTATCGGCGCCCCGACCGAAGTCGCCTTGCTTTCGGCCGCCAGGCGAGCGGGGCTGGACCGGGAAAAGCTTTTAAAAATTGAACCGAAGATTGCCGAATTGCCTTTTTCCAGCGAAAAGAAATTTATGATTACTTTGCATAAGGG
>JAQTRU010000052.1 GCA_028711655.1 Patescibacteria group bacterium | reverse complement strand
GCTTGTTTTGCTTAAGGCTGTCTCCGCCAGCTCGATGGACTTCTTGAGGGGCAGGGTGGGCATTTGGGCGTAGGCCGAAGAGACCATGGCTGCTTGAGATGATGAGGGCGATGTTTATTGAGACTAACCCGATTCCGGTTAAAACCGCTCTAAGCATCATGCATCCCGATATTTTCGGGAAAAATCCGGTTTTCCGGTCGCCGATGTGCCAAATGGATGGGGAAAATCGGGAAAAACTTGAAAAAATCATCCTGGATTTTAAAAAAATGTAAAAAGGCATCCTTTTAAAAACAAAACGCCCGGTCACCCGAGCGTTTTTTTATTTGAAAGATGGGAAAATCCCCCATACCCCCTTTATCCCGCCGACGCTAAAGCTATGGCGGGCAGGCAAGGGGAAAAATAAAACTTTACGTTATGTGATATGCGTTATGCGTTATGTGATATGCGTTATGCGACGTCAATCCACTTCTCCCATTCTCTGCAGCTTTAACAATTCGGCGTATAAACCGCCTTTCATGTTAGCTAACTCATAGTGGCTGCCTTCTTCCGTCACTTTTCCGTTTTCCAAAACAATAATTTTATCCGCCTTTTTTATCGTGCTCAAGCGATGGGCGATTATTATTACAGTCCGGCCTTGTTTAATTTTCTCCATCGCTTCCTGAATTAATTTCTCGCTCCGGCTGTCCAGATTAGAAGTCGCTTCGTCAAAAATTAAAATCCGCGGATTAGCCAAAATTGCCCGGGCAATGCCGATTCTCTGCCTTTGTCCGCCGGAAAGTTTTATGCCCCTTTCCCCGGCTAGGGTTTCATACCCGAAGGATAACTGATTGATAAATTCCTCGGCATTGGCGATTTTGGCCACGGCCCTAACTTCGGCCAAAGACGCTTTGGGGTTAGAATAAGCGATATTATCGCGTACGCTCATATTAAAAATTTCTGTTTCCTGCGGGACAATGGCGATAAATTTCCTAAAACCGTACAAATCATAATCTTTTAAATTTTTATCGTCCAGCAAAACCATCCCGGCTTGCGGATCATAATGCCTGTAAATCATACGGGCAACCGTTGTTTTGCCGCCGCCCGAAGGGCCGACCAAAGCGGTAACGCAGCCGGCGCTTATTTTAAGATTAACTTTATCCAAAGCTTTATTCCTATCTCCTTTGTAGCTGAAACTGACATCCTTGAATTTAATCTCTCCCGTTATATTTCCGGGCTTAATCCCGTCTTCTTGGTTTACTATCTCCGTTTTTTCCCTGGTTAAATTTATAAACCGATTTACGGCTATCGCCCCCTCTTCTACCCGGTCATAAAAACGGGAAAGGCGGTAAAGCGAAAAATAAGACTTTTCCGAAAGGGTGATTACAAAAACTAAAGTGCCGATGCTTACCTTGGCTTCCCAGACAAGATAGGCGCCCAATAATAACATGGTAATCCGGCCCAAATCAATCACGAAATTGCGGGCCAAGCCAAAATTAAGAAGCTTAAACCACTCTTTAAGTTCGTTGATTTTTATCTTTTCCCTTATGGAACCGAACTCTTTTATTTCCCTTTTTTCCTGGACAAAGGATTTCACGGTATTTATATTGATAATTGACTGCCCCATTTTCCCAGAAGCGATTTCATAATTTTTATGCCTTTGCCGCCGGACCGGCTGCAAATCTTTATTTACTTTATAGGTTATGGCGATAAACAAAGGCGAGAAAATAAGAAAAGCCAAGCCGAAGCGCCAGTCAACGATAAACAAAACTATCAGGGTCACAATCAGCTGGGTAAGCGTCGGCACAACTTCCCAGGACATATTGCCCAAAAGCTCAATAATCTTCTGCACGCCGTGCTCAATCTTTATTATTTTATTCCCCGTATTTTCCCTCTCATGATAACTCAAATCCAAAAAAACCAATTTCTTTTGGGCATTAACGGGAAGATAATATTCAATGTCAATCAGCAATTTGAAAACTATCCTGTCCTTGAAATAATGAAGCAGGGAATTTATTTGCTCGGATAAAAACATCAGTCCGATAAGCCAAACAATAAATATAATCTCTTCAAGTTTAAAATTAACCAGCTTATCAATAATTATTTTTAGAATATACGGCCCGATTAAACGGGATGATTCAAAAAGCACTATTAAAACAGCTAGAATTTTAATCCGCTTCTGGGAAGGGCTAAGCAACTCCCACAACCTTAACCAAAAACCCTTATCTTTTATTGCGTCTTTTTTTTCTGTTTTCATAAATAAAATAACAAATAAAAACGGGACATTTTAATGTCCTCTCTGTAATAATATACGTAAAATCAGGTAAAATGTTTCTTTCCACTAAAAATCCTAAAGATCCCAAGAATCCCAAGAGTCTCAAAAATCTTACCTATTTCACCAAGTTCTCCCCGATCCGAAAAACGTCCCCAGCTCCCATTAAAATAATAATATCCCCCCTTTCCGCCTTTCCTCGTAGATATTCTTCACACTCATCAAGGGCGGGAATATAAATAATATTCGTGTGTTTTCGTGTTTTTGTGTTTTCGTGTTTTATTGCGTCCACCAAATCTTTACTGCTTACCCCGCCTTGTTTCTCCCTCGCCGACCCGTAAATATCCAAAACTATCACCTCGTCCGCCTGGGAAAAACTCTTGGCAAAATCATCAAATAACGCTTTTGTGCGGGTAAAAGTATGGGGATGGAAAACAACTATTATTTTTTTATCAGGATAAATCTGCCTGGCTCCTTCCATAGTCGCTTTTATTTCCGTAGGATGATGGGCATAATCGTCAATAACGGTTGCTCCCCTAAATTCTCCCAGAACCTGCATGCGCCTATTCGTCCCGGAAAACTCTTCTAAATAAGTTCTGATTAGATTTAAAGGGACGTCCAGCTCAATACTTGCGGCAATCACGGCTAAAGCGTTAGAAACATTGTGTTTGCCCGGGAGCTGGATTGAAAAATCCCCCAATAAGTCGTCCCTAGCTCCATCGGTTTCTTCGTCATCCAAGCCGAACTTAACCTTAAAAAATTGCCTGCCAGCTTCCGGTTTAATATCATAAGCAACGTAATCAGCCGCTTCGTTTATCCCATAACTTATAACTTTAGCTCGGCAATTGACATTAACGGTCTTGCGGATTACCGGGTCGTCAAAATTAGCGACAAGAAAACCCTTGGTTGGGAGTTTTTCAATAAATTTTATAAAAACGTCTTCGTAATCCCCTCTCGTTGGGAAGAAATCCGGGTGGTCATAATCAATATTGGTAAGAATTGCCGCCCGGGGTTGGAAATATTTAAACTTATTTTGGTACTCGTCAATCTCGGCCACTAAATAATCTGATTTCCCTACCAAACTGGAGCCGTTAAATTGGGGAACCCGCGAACCGACTAAAACGTTCGGATTAAGGCCGGCTTGGGAAAGCGCAAAACCGAGCCAGGCTGTGGTTGTGGTTTTTCCGTGCGAACCGATTACGGCTATGCCAAAATGGGAATTAAAAAATTCGGCCAAGCCCTCGGCATAAGTCAGAGTCCTGGTTTTGCCAGAGAGCGCCTTGGCCACTTCCGGATTATTTTCCTTATTATAGGCTGTGGAATAAATAATTAAATCAGCATTGTTAGGAACATTATTTTCGGAAAAACCTTCTATTACTTTTATGCCAGCGCTTTTTAAAACTTCATCCGTCATAAATTTTTCTTTTGTGTCCGAGCCAGAAACCGAAAAGCCCTTGCCAGCCAAAAACTGCGCCAGCATAGTCATGCCCACGCCCTTGATGCCGATCATGTAGATAGTTTTTATTTGGGATAAATCCATACTATTCACGTAACGCATAACATGAAACGCATAACGCTCATATATTATAAATATCTTTAATCGCAAGAATAGCCATTATTAAAGTAAGAATAGCAATAAAGATAGTCAGAACAATTATCCAATTAGTTTGCCTGCTAGTTTCTTTGTTTAATTTAACTAATTCTTGTGTCGCATTCGCTGTTTTTTGTATTGCTTGTGATGTTTTAGGGTCAACCCCTTCTGTCCTAGACATATATTTAAATTATGAGAGAGTAAAATTTCATCCGACTATTCATTCCACGTTACGCGTTATGAGTTCCACGATTTTCGCCCCGCCCCTTGTCATCCTCGGGCTTGACCCGAGGATCCAGGGTTTGGCGACACGAACATCTTATTTTGCCATAAGTTTAACAAATCAAACTTCCGACTATTTAACCCTGGATTCTCTCCTCGTTTTCACGGGAACTAAAGGCTGCGGGAATGACAGATTGGTGTTAATGCGTTATGCGTTACGCGTTATGCGTTATGCGTTATGCGTTACGCGTTATGCGTTACGCGTTATGCGTTATGCGTTACGCGTTATGCGACACGCATTCTTTCTTATAGTTGAAAGGTGTGGTAAAATAAAAACAGTAAATAATCAACACTCTTTAGTTAAAATATGTCCGAAAAAAAGAAAATAAAAACTTCACACAAATCCTACCGCCTGCTTGTATTCTGGGTCGGCATTATCGCCACAATTGCCTACCGCGTCATTGTCATCTTGAATTTCTACTCGGCGCTCTGGGTGGAAATTGCCTGGTATATCGGCACGATCGGCTTTATCTGGTACTTTGCCCACCGCTACCGCATAGAGCGCAAACGAAAAAAATTAATTATAGAGCGAAAACTCATCTATAAATTATACCACAACAAACCGCTTAACAAAGGCGATCGCAACGTATTGATTTATATTGCCAAGAGCCTGCGATCAAGCAAAGCCCAGTGGAATTATATCGCCATCTTTGCGTTCTCTCTCCTGGCTCTGCTCTACGCTTTATACGTTAATATAACAAAATTCCTCTTATAAAGACAGATAGACTGCCGGCATTCCGCCGGCGGTTTTTTTATTTCCAGAAGGGACTGTCGCCGAAGTAGCTTCGGCTACGAAGGCCGAGTCGGTGGGACAAGCGCGTTATGCGTTGCGCGTTACCAGTTCCACGATTTTCGCAATCGCTTCACTAGCCCCTTTTTTCATAACCCCGGCCGCATTGCCGCCTAACTTACGACGTAAAACTTCATCTTTTAATAATTCTCTTATCTTATTGATAAAATCTTCTGGTGTCAATTTCTTTTGGTCTAAAACTACAGCAGCTTTATTTTTAGAAAAAATCCGGGCATTATCTTCCTGATGCGAATCCGGAATCGGAATGATTATAGCCGGCTTAGCCAAACACGAAATTTCCGTTAAAAAACCTAGACCAGCTCGTGAAACAACCAAATCCGCCGCCTGCATAATTTCCATCACCTTATCATGCTCAAGAAAATCATATGAAACATAATTCCTAATTCCTAATTCATTATTCATTATTCTCTTTCCTTTCCCTGTTATATGAACAACCTGACAGAACTTTGTTAATTCCTCCAAGCTTTCCCAAACCAATTTATTAATTTCCATCGCCCCCGTCCCCCCTCCGACTATCAATACAATAGGCAAATTTTTTTTAGAATTAGAAGCGTTATGCGTTATGCGTTCCACGTTATGGGAAGGATTACCGGTCCAGACCGCCTTCTTGCCGTAATCTTTCAAAGACTCCTCAAAAGTTACGGTAATAACGCGGGCAAACGGAGCCATTAATTTATTAGCCAGTCCCGACCTTGCGTCCTGCTGATGGACCAGAACCGGCGCGCGCAAAATCCACCCGACCCAAACTACCGGCACGCTTACAAAACTGCCGGCCGTTACCACTAGATCCGGCCGCCATTTTAGAATTATAAAAAAAGATTTAAAAAAACCGACAATGATTTTGAATGGATCTAAAAAATTTTTAAAAGAAAAATATCTTCTTAGCTTCCCGCTCGGAATGGCTATAAATTCAATGCCGTC
>JAQTRU010000051.1:1535-6109 GCA_028711655.1 Patescibacteria group bacterium | reverse complement strand
TGAAAAGAAATTTTATCTTTATTGTTTTAGTAGTGATTATTTTTACTGGTGCGGGGTTGTGGTATTTTTACGGCCAGAAAGCCGAAATTGTTCTGCCGGCTCCCATAAACCAGGTTTCTTATGTTTGTAACGAAGATAAAACAATAGAGGCGACTTTCTATAAGGGGGAAACTATAGCAGTGGCGCCGGGCGAAATGCCGATTCCTTCAGGCAGCGTGAAGATCGCTTTAAGCGACGGGCGGAATTTTGATCTGCCCCAGACTATTTCCGCCGACGGAGCGCGTTATGCCAACAGCGACGAATCCTTTGTTTTTTGGAGTAAAGGTAACGGAGCGCTTGTTTTGGAAAACAACGCTGAGAAAAGCTACATAGGCTGCGTTATTGTCGCTAGAGATCCGGGAGGTTTGGCTAAAGTTTATTCGGATGGCACGGTCGGCTTTTCAATCCGCTATCCGGCTGATTATTCAATCGACACTTCCTATAAATATCAGGCGCTCGGCCCGGGCAAGGACATTTACGGAGTGAAATTCACCATTCCGGAGAATCTTACTGCCGGCACTAATTTATCGAGCTTTGACACCGGCATTTCTGTAGAGATTATTCCCGCTGTCCAGGAATGTAATGCGTTACTTTTCTCAGATGGCAGCATTAACGTCCAGAACTTCATCGATTACGGCAAAGAATATTCTTTTTTAACTACGAACGGGGCCGCGGCAGGCAACTTTTATGAAGAAGAAGTTTGGGCGCTTCCCGGGACGAATCCCTGCATTGCCGTGCGTTATTTAATCCATTCTACCAATATCGGTAATTACCCCGAAGGCACCGTTACAGAATTCGATCGGGCGGGCCTTAAAAGCCAATTCGACAGGATCCGTCAATCCTTAATTACTCTATGAGAAATTTGCCGCCAAAAGCCATTATCGGCATGATTCATACTTTAGCCCTGCCCGGGTCTCCTTATTACGGGGGTAATATCAATAGCGTGATTGACCGGGCGGTTGAGGAATTGAAGATCTACGAAGAATCGGGGATTGGGGCGGTGATGCTCGAGAATATGTATGACCTTCCTTATGTAAAACCTCCTTTATCTAGAAGTACGGTTGGGGGAATGTTAAGAGTAGCTCAAGAGCTCCGTTCGCGCACTGAATTACCCATTGGTATTCAAATGCTTGAGGTGGCGAATCTTGAAGCAATGGAAATTGCGGCTAGAGCCGACCTCGATTTTATCCGGGTGGAAAACTTTGTTTTTGCTCATACAGGTCCGGCCGGCTTGGTTGAAGGTTCAGCCGGCGCTTTATTCCGTTTGAGAAAAGAGCTCAAGGCCGAGCATATCAAAATATTCGCTGATGTCAGAAAGAAACAGCGGGGCCATATTTTGACGAGCGATCTCACGTTTAAAGATATGGTTAAGCAAACGGAATTTTTCCGAGCGGACGGCCTTGTTATTACGGCGGGTCTCACGGGAGAATCGGCTAAGCCCGCAGACTTGCTTGAGATAAAAACTTTTACCAAACTGCCGGTTTTAGTCGGTTCGGGCATCACGCCTGAAAGCATTAATGAATATCTTCCTACAGCCGACGGCTTCATTGTGGGGTCTTACTTTAAAACTGACAATAATTGGCAAAGTCCCGTTGATGCGCTGCGCGTCAAGAAGTTTATGGGCTCCATAATCAGGTAATCCCAGAATTATTTTTTCTTAAACAGGCTTTTATTGGAGCCTGTTTTGTGTTATTCTCAAGGGGTTGAATTTATATGAGCAATCAGGAAGTCATTTTAAGATTTGACGAGGTTTCCTTCGGCCACGGCCATAGTAAGCCTATTTTAAATGAGGTCGATTTTTCGGTAAGAAGGGGGTCTAAAATCACCCTTATGGGTCAGAATGGCGCGGGTAAAAGTACTATTTTCCAGCTTATCACGGGCGCTTTATCTCCCGATTCAGGCGCCGTGCATCTGGGCCCGGAATTGACCGTGGCTGCAGCCAAACAGGTTATTCCTCGGGATCAGTTCCAACTCACTTTAAGGGAGTTCTTCCAGAACTGCTTTCAAAAAAAGGTTTACGATATCGATCCTAAAATTGACGCGGCCCTGGAAGTGGTGAATCTTTCGGCCGACCACGAGCGACTGATCAAATCGTTTTCGGGCGGCCAGCAAGCTAGGCTTCTTTTAGCTTCAGCTATTATCCAAAATCCCGATTTACTGCTTTTAGACGAGCCGACCAATAATCTGGATAAAGAGGGTATAGCCCATCTTACTCAATTTTTAGTTGATTATCAGGAAACCTGCATCGTTATTTCCCATGACGCCGATTTTTTAAATACTTTCACCCAAGGCGTTTTATACTTGGATGTTTTTACGCGCAAGGTTGAGCAATATATAGGCAACTATTTTGACTTGCTCAAAGAAATTACAGCCCGGATCGAAAGGGAAAACAGGCAAAACGCGCAGTTGGCCAAAAGGATTATCGCGAATAAGGATAAAATAAACTATTTTGCCAACAAGGGCGGCAAGATGAGGCTGGTGGCCAAAAAAATGAAAAATCAGGTCGAGGAAATGGAAGAGGCCAAGGTTGAGGTCAGAAAAGAGGACAAGACCATCAGGCATTTTACCATTCCTTGCCAGCAGGATCTCAGCGGGGAGATTTTGAGGATCACTTCTTTTTCGGTTATGCAAAAGCGCAAATTCATCAAAAAAGAGGCTAATATTTCTTTAAGGAAAAAAGAACGGTTGCTTTTGATAGGGCCCAATGGCATTGGTAAAACCACTTTGCTGGAATCTTTGGCGTCAGGCCAAGCCAAGGGTGCTAAAATAGCTCCGGGAGTAATTGTGGGCTATTACCGCCAGGATTTTTCTACGCTTAATTTTGACGATACGGTCTGGCAATCCTTAAGCTCGGTAGCCGAAGGTTTATCGGAAGAGGCTGTTCGCTCTTTGGCCGCCGGATTTTTGATTACCGGCGATTTGATGTATTCCAAAATCGGCAGTTTATCCGAAGGCCAAAAAGGCCTGGTGCTGTTAGCCCGGCTCGTGCTTCAGAAACCCGGCCTGCTTATCTTGGATGAGCCGACCAACCACATTAATTTCCGTCATTTGCCGGTCATTGCCGACGCTTTGAATAAATATGAAGGCGCCATGGTTTTGGTCAGCCACATGCCTGAATTTGTAAATCAAATCAGGATTGATGAGATTCTAGATCTGGGGAAGTAAATTTTATTTCCTCAGTTTTTTTGCCCGCCGCCCCGGGGAATGTTTTTAATAATTTATACATATTATTTGAGGTATAATACAGGTGTTACACTTTAAGCGTTTTGGCGTATTAAATAGAGAGGATGAAAATATTTGGAGCAACTAGAATCGACGCGGACAGTTTTCCCGAGCTTTACGATAAATACGTAAGGAAGATTTTTAATTTCATCTATTTTAAGACCCACCATAAAGAAACGGCGGAAGACCTAACAAGCCAGACATTCTTAAAAGCTTTAAAAAATCTTGACCAATTTGATCGGGAAAAAGGCTTATTTTCTACCTGGCTTTACCAAATAGCCAGGAACCAGGTCGTTGATTTTTACAGGTCGAAAAAGAACGAAGTGAATATCGATGATGTTTGGGATTTGGCCGGAAACGACGATATCCTCAGGGATCTTGATACGGCTCAGAAGCTGAAGAAGGTGCAGGAATATTTAAAGAAGCTAAGGCCGGAACAGCGCGAGATCGTGCTTTTACGGGTCTGGGAAGGCATGTCTTATAAGGAAATAGCCGAGGCTTTAGGCAAAGATGAGGCGCATTGCCGGGTCATCTTTTCGCGGGCGATCGGAGCCCTAAAAAGCCAGATGCCTTTAGCCGTCTTTCTCGGCCTGTTACTTTTTCCGAACTAAGACGTAATAAATAGTGTAGATCCAAAAATATGAAAAAAAACATCAAACAGATACTAAACGACATATATTTAATAGACCCCAGCCTTAAATCAAAGGAGGGAGTTTTGGTCAGGATTATCCAAGATCTTCTGACAGTCAGGCCTCAAGGCAAGATTGATGAAAAGTTCGTCAATAATTTAAGATTAAAATTAAACGAAGAAAGGTCAAAATTAACAGAATTAAAACAAGCTAATAAAAATATGTTTAAAATATTTTCCAAAGATTTCATTTATGCGGGAGCAGCGGTCCTGAGCTTAATAGCCTTAGTCGCTTTCCTCAATTTGCCAAATCAGGCCGGCGAGTCCTCCATCAAGGACGTGGGAGTCGAAGCTTTCGGAGAGCTAGTCCTCAATCCTTCGCAGAACGAGGCTGCCGGGGATTCTTCAGCTCAGACGCTTTCCCAGCCTGATAAAGTGGCCAGCAGTCCGGCTGTCCCGTTGGGGTTGGGCGGGGGTTTCGGCGGAGGTGGCGTACCTAGCAGCGCGATAGCTCCTTACCCTTATGAGATAACAAATTATAAATATGTCTATGTCGGCGGGGATCTTGGTCTCGCATCCGGCCAGGGCAACGTTTACCGGAGGACCGTCGGATCAGTAGGCGGCCAGTTGGCAGATGTCATCGGCAGGATGGATTTAAACATGGTTGACCTCAATAAATTCCAGA
>JAQTRU010000051.1:0-1435 GCA_028711655.1 Patescibacteria group bacterium | reverse complement strand
GGGGATCTTGGTCTCGCATCCGGCCAGGGCAACGTTTACCGGAGGACCGTCGGATCAGTAGGCGGCCAGTTGGCAGATGTCATCGGCAGGATGGATTTAAACATGGTTGACCTCAATAAATTCCAGAATATGAAGGTGAACACTATGGAGATTGCCGAAGACAAAGAATACGGCTATGCTCTTTACGTAGATTTCAGGCAGAACACCCTGTCCATCAATATGAACTGGGAGAAGTGGCCCGCAAGAGATAGCGTGGGCCAATCTGCCCAAATGAGCGACCAGGAGATAGTCGCCATTGCCGACAAATTCTTGGCTGATTACGGCATTAATATAGGGAACTACGGCCCGGGCGAAGTGCAAGAGAATCAGGGTTACGCTATTATGAAAGCCGAATCCAGCCCCGTTTCTGACGTATCTTATATCAGAGATTATGCCAATGTGGTCTATCCGATGGTCATTAATGGCGAGCAGGTTTACGACCAATCAGGCCAAAAGTACGGAATCGGCATCGGAATCGACCTGGCCTACAGAAGAGTGACCAGCGCCTACAACATCAATACAAGCACTTTCGAAAGTTCGGCGTATAATTTAGAAACAGATGCCGAAAAAATTATAAAATTCGTCGAAAACGGCGGCATGTACGGCAACTATCTTTCTCCTGAAGCTACGAAGACCGTCACCGTCGAAGTGGGACAACCGGTAAGGGGACTGCTGATGACTTGGCAATGGGATTCGGCAAGGCCTTACTCGTCCGAGCTTTTTGTTCCGGCCCTCATCTTCCCGATTATTCCTCAAGACGGCCAGACGGATTTTTACAGAACCTATATCACCGTTCCTCTGACAGGAGAGTTGTTTAACCAGCCCGATATTCGCCCGATGCCTTTAGAGACAAAACCCGCTAAGTAGGGTTTGCAAGAGGCCCGCATCTGCGGGCTTTTTGTTTGGGGCCGCTATCAGGTTGTGATACAATAAAAATATAGCAAAACATGAAGACAAAAATACTCATTATTATCTGTGCCATCGCGGTTTTATCCGCTGGCGGATTTTTTGTTTATCAATATACTCCCGCATTCAACAATCCTGATAATCTTTTAGGGGGAGATCGGGACGAGCACGGCTGCATTGGGTCGGCTGGTTATTCCTGGTGCGAGGCAAAACAAAAATGCCTAAGGATGTGGGAGGAAAAATGCGAAACGGACCAGCAGGAATTTCATCCTTCAGCTGATTTACCCGCACCTCCCTCGGGCGCAGTTTCGGTTTATAAGGGATTTTGGATGCCCTCCGGTTTTTATTACGATTATAAGAGCCAATCGATGTCTGATCCGGAAGATTTGAAGGACGCTGGCGCCAACATTGCGAGCATCGCGCCCAATGTTAAAATCAACTCTCGCGGCGAAGTGAAATTCGATGCACCGTTCAGTTATGTAGAACAAAG
>JAQTRU010000050.1 GCA_028711655.1 Patescibacteria group bacterium | reverse complement strand
AATGGCGTTGGATGCTTGCGTTTGATATTACCCATAGATTTAGACTAATTATGCCAATATCTATATCTTAGCATACTGTCTAAATTTTGGGGTTAGGCTTAAAGTGATATAATACATTTCCTCATCCTCCTCTATCTTTTCAATCTTGTAATCCATATCAAAGCTTTCCAAATCCGCCGCCAGCAACAAAGTATTGTCCGTTCCCTCTATGGTGGTTTGTTTTTGGCCAAGAGCCGCCTGCCCGGCCTCTGAAGCCAAGGCGCTGGCGCCGAAAACAAGAGCCAGGCCGATAATCAAGATTGTGGCATTATTGTATTTAATAAAATTAAGGATTTTTTCAAACATATATTTGTTTTTTTATTGTAAGATATTTATTAAAGATTTTTCTTGGAATAATTTTATTATAACATAAAGTTTTAAATCCTCAAAGCATTCGATCCCGCCAGGCCCACCCGGAAATTTATTCTTGGGGGGAAGGCAAAGTTTGAGCAAAGCTTTGTTTCTAACAAGATAAATTTGTGCTATAATAAAGTTAATAATTATTTTATCCACAACCTAACTATTTATGCCTGGTTATAAAAAAATTTCAAAAAACATTGAGGAAATAACTATTGATAATCCGAAGACGCTTAAAGAAAAATTAATTTGGCTGAACATTGGCAACGCCGGCAAAAAGGAATCGGAATTTTTGCGGAAAAAATATAATTTTGATTCAAAACATCTGCGGGCCTCCCTGGCGGGTTCAACCGCCCAAAGGCCGATGGCCGAACTGGGAAAAAATTATTTGTTTTTAATCCTCCATTTTCCGGTTTTGGTTGACGGCAATATTTGCTCCGGAGAGATCGATTTTTTTATCGGCCATGGCTATCTGGTCACTTTGCATGATAATAATTTGGGGGCCCTGGATGACTTTTTTGATTTTTGCCAGAAGAAAGAGAGTTCTCTTTTGGCTTATAAATTTGAATCATCAGCCATTCTTCTCTATGAACTGCTGGAAAAGCTAATGCTTTCTTGTTATGGCCTTCTTGACCAAACCAGTCTGGCCATTGCCGAGGCGGAAAAAACAATCTTCGCCCAAAAACAGAAAGAGGCGGTTTCACGCATTCTTTACTTGAAACGCAATATAATCAACCTTCGGAAAATACTGCAAAACCACAAAAATATTTTAAAAGGCTTAACCGAGATGAAGAGCAGCTTGGTGCCGGAGCAGGAAATAAAAAAACATTATTACCGCTTGGTTGAAAACTCAAAAAGAATCTGGGAATTTCTGGAAAGCCAAAAAGAAATGATTGAGGCCCTGCACGACACCAATGAGTCTTTGCTTAATTACCGCATCAGCGACATCATGAAAACTCTTACTATTTTTTCCGTCATTGTCTTTCCCCTTACTCTGCTAGCCGCTATTTTTGGCATGAACACGATGAATGGCATGCCCTTTGTGGAGACAAGCAACGGTTTTTGGGTTGTCATCGCCATTATGCTGGTTGGTTGCCTAGGCATGTTGGCATTTTTTGAAAAGAAAAGATGGCTCTAATTTTAAAAATAAAATAATACCTGCCTGCCGGCAGGCAGGAAATAATATAAAAATAAAATAATATAAAAACTACTTAAAATTATTGCTCTTTATAGATAGCTAAGTGCATATCGCAAATAAATAAGGAAGAAGGCCATGATTGATTACATTAAGGATTTAATCGCGAATTTTTTTGGGAAAGGAAAAACTACAGTTCCTAGCAACCTTTCCCCAAAAGACCTTAAGGCTTTCAAAAAAAATAGCGCTTGCGCCGCTAAAGAAGCTAGAAAGGGATTTCAACCTGACCAGTGGGGGATGTAGTCGTTTTTAGCATCGGCGTTAATGGACCGTGTAATTAAATTCACGGTCTTTTCTATATTCTTAAATCCTAAATTTCTAAGAATATCAAATATCAAAAATAAAAGACCAAAAACAAAAATTTTAAATCTTAAAAATTTTTTATTTTTACATATTTTTTTTAATATTTAATATTTAATTTTTGGTTTTGGAAATTAAAATTCTCTTTATATCATCTAGGCTCTCTACTTTTACCAACTTTTCTCTTAATTTCCTTGCTCCAGATAATCCCTGAACATACCAGCATAAATGTTTCCGCATCTCCACTATCCCCTGCCTGCCTTTTAATTTATAAGCTAATTTGGCCTGTTTCAAAATAATCTCAAATATTTCCCCTTTAGTTTTTACTTTTTCGCTTTTAGCTTTTAGTTCGCAGAATATCCACGGCCTTCCCAGCGCCCCCTGCCCTATTCCCACTCCATCTGCTCCCGACTTCTCCAGCAAATCCTGGGCCGTCTGCCTGTCCACTACTCCGCCATTGGCTAAAATTACTCCAGAAAAATATTTTCTGGCTTTTTTTATAATTTTAAAATCTACTGGTCCGGAGAATCCTTGTGAAAAAGTCCGGCCATGAACCATAATCGCTTTTATATCCAAACCCCTGACATATTCTAAAAATTGTAAAATATCAACTGATCCGACTTTAGTTCTGGTTTTAATGGAAACCGGCAAAGTGGTATTAGCAATAACAACTTTTAAAATCTCGCGGGACAACTTTAAATCTTTAAATAATTCCGCTCCGGCCTTTTGTTTAGCTATCTTGGGCACGGGACAGCCGAAATTTATATCAATTCCGTCCGGTTTAATTTTTTCTTCAATTAATTTTACCGCTTTGGCAAAATGCTCCGGGTTAGAGCCGAATAGCTGAACCGCATAAGGGCGCTCCTTAGGGCTAAATTTGAGCATTTCCAGGGTTTTTCCCGAATTATAGGCCAAAGCCGTGGCCGAAGCCATTTCCGAATAAACTACATCTGCTCCGAATTCTTTGCAGATTTGCCGCCAAGCCGAATCCGTAATCCCGGCCATGGGCGCCAAAGCGTAAATCGCCTGTCCCGCTTTCTGGCGGGAATTTTTTAGTTTTAACCAAAAATTATCCATAAAACAAGTAAATCATATCTTACCCTTTTTGTCATCCTCGGCGCTGGCCGCCTGTTTCCGCGCTGGCGGCCACCCTTTGGCAGTTTTCAATAGGGAGAATAAATACAGTGAAATGTTATTTTAAAAAAAGCCGGACAAATAAAAAGTCCGGCTTGAAGATCTATATTGCCCTCCTTGTCAAATCTGGCTAGATTTGGTTGGCAGCCGGGGCTGACAGGGGGCAATATTAGGATCACCTCCCTCCCCTGCCCCCGGCTTTGACAGTGAAAATTATTCGGCAAACAACGAAATTAAAAAGAGTTCTCGTTTTCATCATTCTAGCCCTCCATAAAAGGTGAGACGGACGGACACCGATAAATCTAGCCAAGGTTCCTCCTTTTTTAAAGGGTGCGAACTATTTCTTGAAGACTCTTGATCCCTCTTTAGTGTCTTCGACTATATAGCCTAATTTTTCTATTTTTTCTCGCAGTTTATCCGATTCTGCCCAATTTTTTTCCGCTCTGGCAGTTTCTCTTTTTTTTCTCAACTCTTCAATTTCTATTGGTATTTTTTTCTCCTTCTTACCCAAATTTAAACCAAATATTCTATCAAAATTTAAAATTGTTGATAATTTTTCTCCGGCAGACAAATTTGACTTTAACAACTCTTGAACTACGGCCAAAGCTTTCGGCATATTTAAATCATCATTTATAGCCGTTAAGAATTTATCTCTAAATTTTTCATCTACTCTCTTAATTCCTAATTCCTTATTCTTAATTCCTAATTCCCTAATTTGATTATATAGATGCTCCAAACCATTTTTGGCATTTATTGTTATTTTTTCACTGTATTCCATCGGCTTTCTATAATGGGTCTGCAAAACCGCGAACCGATAAACCGGGGGGTCAATCCCTTTTTTAATCAAGGCGTTTTCCAGAGTTAAAAAGTTTTCCTCGCTTTTGGCCATTTTTTTCCCGCCGGAAATATTTAAAAACTCGCCGTGCAGCCAATAATTAAAAAACTTCTTGCCGGTGGCGGCCTCGGACTGGGCGATTTCATTCGTATGATGGATGTTAACATGGTCTATTCCGCCGCAATGTATATCTAATTGGTCGCCCAGCCCCATCATACTCATAACCGAACATTCAACATGCCAACCGGGAAAACCAATACCCCAGGGAGATTCCCATTCCATCTGCCGTTTTACATTTTTGGGGCTAAATTTCCATAAAGCAAAATCAGTAGCATTCTTTTTTTCATCGTTTTTTTCTACTCGCGCCCCTTCTTGCAAAGATTTTAGGGGTTGATGGGAAAGTTTTGTATAATCCTTAAATTTTGAAGTGTCAAAATATATACCATCGCTGATTTTGTAGGTATAACCCTTCTTTTCCAGTTTTTTTATTAACTCAATTTGTTCTTTTATGGTTTCGGTGGCTTTAAGCCATTTTATATCATCCTGAATAATATTTAATTTGGTTAGATCTTCTTTAAAAGCCTTAGTATAAAATTCAGCAATTTCCCAGGCGTTTTTGCCTTCTTTGGCTGCGCTTTTTTCCAGCTTGTCCTCGCCCATATCGCGGTCCCCTGTCAAATGCCCAACATCAGTAATATTCATTATATGTTTAACCTTATAGCCATTGTAAAGCAGGACCCGCTTCAGAATATCTTCAAACAAATAGGTCCGCAAATTGCCGATATGGGCAAAATTATAAACCGTCGGCCCGCAAGTATACAGCCCAACTTCACCTTGCCTAATCGGCTTGAATTCTTCCTTTTTTCGGGAAAGCGTATTGTATAAAAATAATTCCATATTTATCCACTTTTATTTTAGCTGGATTTTTGATTTTGGGCAAGAAAAAACGCGAAGAATTTTCCCTCCGCGTCTTTCCAATATTCTAGAGATTAAATTCTAATCTGTCTCCGCCGCTACCGTTACAGTTAATTCCGAGGTGGGCAGACCGCTTATGTTTGCCCCTACTTTTGAATTTTTCCCCGAAGCCTCCAGATTGCTTAAATAAACCCCGAAACTGCCGGCAGAAACGGAAGCGCCGGCATCAACATAAACATTTATAGCCAGCTCTTGGCCAGCCTCCAAAACGTAGGAATTAAGCCTAATCCGATTGCTGCCCGATACCGGCTTGGAAATCTTACTGCTGATGCTTTTGTTGTCAGAGGCTTTTCCGACCCATAGGTCGCTATAACCGGCGCTGTTGGAAAAACCGTTGCCGGTAGCATTGATTGTCAGATAATTCAATTTTATGGCCTCTCCGCCGGTATTGGTTATTTTGAAGCCGGCGGCAAGATTGTTTTTCCCGCCTATAATTATTTTGCCGGCGGTTGCGGGTTCGACCCGGGCCTTGGCCGCGACAAAAGAAACATCTTGGCTTACCGCGTTCAAACCGGCGATTTCGGTTTCCAGGCCCGAACCATATCCCTTGGCCGCTAAGCCGGTAATTTTCAGGCTGGACTTGTCTATTTTTAAGTCTTTGATTGTGTCAACATAAACTTTTACTTCAATTCTTTTCCCGGCCGGCAATTTGTAGGAAAAGCCGTCAAACCTATGAGCGCTCTTATCCGGCTGGGAAATAACGGCAATGCTTTTGCTCCCGATATAAACTTTCAAATTGGAAAAACCATTGGCATAAGTCAGGCCGCTATCAGAGCTGCCCCTGTCAATGGAAAGGCTGGTTATAGCGATGTCGTCTCCAGCCGAAGATTCCAGGTAAAAACTGGCCGCTTTAACCTTGCTTTGCCCCTTGGTGTAAACTTCGCCGGAAAAATCATTATTGGGATAAATTGAAATTTTAGACAGAACAACCTTAAACGCCTCCCCCTTAATGTCAATGGCGTTCGTTAAAAAGATGCTGTCTGCGGTCCGGTAATTTACTTTGTTTAAAATTAGCTGGTAGGTATGGCCGTCCTGCAATCTGGCCGGCAGGGTGGTTATAAAAGCCAAAGTAATATTCTTTTTAGGACCTAAAGTCTTATCGGCGATATTAAAATTAATCTGTCCGGCGCTTAAAGCCTGACCGCCGGTCTGGCCCAAGGTTTCGCCGGTGTCATAATTTACCATATAAACTTCTTTATCAAGGTTTGCCGCGCCGGAGCTTTTTTCCAAGCTTAAATCAAAACTGTCCAAAGAAACTTCCTGGTTGCCGTTCCTGATTTCAAAAACGCCGATAAGCGTGCCGGTTTTCTCCGCAAAAACTTTTTTATTGGCTTCCAGTTTTTTGGCCGCCACTCCAAGA
>JAQTRU010000049.1 GCA_028711655.1 Patescibacteria group bacterium | reverse complement strand
GGACCGAATTGAAACCGGCTCTTTCGCCATTGCGGCGGCCGCCGCCAAATCCGCTCTCACTATTGCCGACTGCGAACCGGAGCATGTGCAAGTCCTTCTTTCCGTTTTTAATAAAATCGGCGTCCCCTTTGAATCTGGCAAAAATTTTCTGAAAATCAAAGAAGCTAAAAAAATAAAATCTTACGGCATTAAAACCCATGAATACCCGGGTTTCCCGACCGATTTGCAGCCGCCCTATACGGTTTTGATGACCCAGGCGGAGGGATCTTCCCTCATCCACGAAACGATTTATGACCGGCGCCTGCTTTATGTTGACAATCTTTTGCAGATGGGAGCCGATATCACCATGTGCGACCCCCATCGCGTCGTTGTCAACGGAAAGACAGAACTTTATGGAAAGAAATTGACCAGCCCGGATTTGCGGGCCGGAATCGGCATTTTAATCGCCGCTTTAATCGCGGTTGGCCAGACGGAAATTGACAATATCTACCAAATAGACCGGGGATATGAAAATATTGACGAACGGCTAAGGGCCCTTGGCGCCGATATTAAAAGAATCGGCACTCTTAATCTATAAATCCTAAGCACTAAATCCTAAATTCTAAACAAATACAAATTTACTAAATCCAAATGTTTTAAACTTAATGTTTTGGATTTCGGTAATTTGAATTTTGAAATTGTTTAGGATTTTCAACCCGAGGCTGATCTGCCTCTGGCATGAAGATATTAGGATTTAGGATTTAAAATTTTTTATGACCTATAAAACTCGCCGCGCCCTCTTCATATTTTTTGTCATGGCCTTTCTGATTATCGCTCCCCTCCTTAGCTTTTACGCGGCCGGCTACAAGGTAAAATTAAACTGGCCGCCCAATTTCAGCAACTCCCTGCAAAAAACAGGGATGTTTATTTTTGACACCTCTCCTCGCGGCGCAAAAATTTTCATAGATGGCAAGCCCAGCCAATTATTCTTCAAAAAATATTTCAACAAGGAGCAAGGCTACATAAGAACGCCGGCAAAAATAAAAAACATCCTGCCCGGAGAATACGACATCAGAATGGAAGCGGATGGTTATTGGCCCTGGGAGAAAAAACTTACAATAGAGCCGGGGCAGGCGACTTATGCCGAAGATATTTATTTATTCAAAAAAGACCTGCCTTTGCAGATAATAAGCCTGGCTCCGGAAGAAAAAAATTCCTCCCTCGCCTCCATCAGGAAAATTGAACCGTCGCCTGACAAAAAATACTTCTTTACCCTTAACGAAGAAAAAATAAATATTACGGAAGCGGGCGGAATCAATCTTTTCTCCTCCCCCCCCTCTTCTTTCAGGGCAAAATTCGGGCCCGATTCTGAAATTATATGGTCGCCGGACAGCGCCAAGGTTATCGCCGGCCGGATCATCCTTGATTTAAAAGATAAAAACAAAATAACTTATCTGGACGATTTGCTCGGCCGAGAAGCGGAAAATTTCAAATGGGGGGCGGACGGCAACGGCCTCTACTATCGGACCGCCAATGCCCTTAATTATTTTGACCTAATCGCCAAAAACAAAAAAATCATCTCCGGCGGAGAAACTTATTACGATTACGCGATAAAAAATGATCATATCTTCTTTGTTTCCGCAACAAACAAAACTTTAAAGTTGAAAGGCGCTTCCCTGAAAAGCGGTGAATTGTTAAAAGAAATCAGCCTGCCTTTTTCTTCCGGATATCGCCTGATAAACCCGGGACATAAGCTTATCAACCTCTATGACGGCGACCATCAGCTTCTCTACTTGATCGATCCCTTTGCCGCCGTTAACCCCCTGAAAGAAATCATAAACAATGTAAAATATTCTTCCTGGCTGAACGACAACCGACTTCTTTACGCCAATGATTTTGAAATTTGGCTGTTTGACGCGGACACGAGCGCCTCTTTCTTCGGCAGGGCCGGAAAAAAAATCCTTACCAGAATCAGCGAACCCATCACAGGCGTCCTCTGGCATCCCAGCAAAAATTACATAATTTACTCCACGGAAAAAACCATCAATACCATTGAGCTTGATGAAAGGGAAAAAAGGAACATAACCGAACTTATAAGAGCGGAAATGATTTATTCCCCGGACTTGGACCAAAAAGGAAAAATTCTCTATTTCGGCGCTAAGATCGGCCAGCAGGAAGGGCTCTATAAGTTGGAGATACAATAACAATTAAAAAAGAACGTTCGTGCGGACGTTCTTTTTTTGTTAGGCTTTATGCCTTACAATTTCAGTCCTCTTATATGCTTTTTCAGGTCTTTCCCGATTTCTTTGTCTTTCAAGCCGTATCTTAAATTCGCTTTAAAATAATTCAAGGGGTCGCCGGTGGTGAGCCACTCCCCGCCCTCAATTTTTTTGGCGAAAAATTTTCCGCCCTTCCTTACATACTCTCTGATAGCGTCCACTATCCAAAGCTCATTGCCTTTGCCCGGGGGAGTTTTGCGCAAAATATCTATTATGTCTTGGTCAAGGATCATGCGCCCAAAATCCGCCAAACGGGAAGGCGCTTCTTTGACAGACGGCTTTTCAACAATATCTTCTATTTGCATGGTTTTGCCTTTTAGCTTAACAATGCCGTAGCGAAACACTTCTTCTTTCGGCACTTCCTGCACCCCAATCATTAAGTGCCCGGTTTTTTCATAATCTTTTACCATCTGCTTGGTAAAGGACACCTTTGAATCAACCAAATCATCTCCCCAGACATACATAAACGGCTCATCGTCAACCAGACTGGCGGCGGACAGAACCGGCGTGCCATTCCCATAAGGGCCTTTTTGTCGCACATAAATAAAATTGGCCATTTCCGACAATCTGACAATATCTTTCAAAAGTTTAGTCTTGCCTGATTTTTCCAGTTCCTGCTCTAGGGCCCAACTGTGGTCAAAATGGTCTTCCAGGGGTTTTTTGTCCCATTTGGTCACCAAAATAATGTCTTCAATGCCTCCGGCCACCAATTCCTCAACCACGAGCTGGACAATCGGCTTGTTGACAATCGGCAGCATTTCCTTAGGCATGGTTTTGGTGGCGGGCAGAAGCCGCGTGCCCGACCCGGCCACGGCCACGATCGCTTTTTTGATAGGTTTCATAGTTTTAGATATTAGGTGTTAGATATTACCTGCCTGCCGCCTGCCTGTCCGGTAGGCAGGGCAGGCGGGGGTGTTAGAAAATTATTTTTTCAAAAACTTTTTAGGGGAGAGGAGCGTTATGAGTTATGAGTTATGCGGTTACTCCCCCACTTCCGCAAATACTTCAGCCAAGAAATAACATGGGCCCGGCTGGCTTTGTTCCAAAAAAATTTATACCAAGCCGTTTCCGCGCTTTCTCTTTTATGATTATGGATAATCCGGCTTTCCGGGAAATATATTACCTTCCAACTCCGGCTTGAGGCCCGACGGCAGAGGTCGGTGTCTTCAAGATACATAAAAAATCTTTCGTCAAAAAGCCCAATCTGGTCCAAACAAGCCCGGCGGCAAAATAAAAATGAACCCAAAAGCCAATCCACTTCTTTTGCCGAATTATGATCAAAATCTTTCATCAGAAATCTGTCTACATCTTTTCGGGCGAATTTGAATTTTCCCAAGGGTGTGCGGCGATAAATCGGCGTAAGTAAATTATACCATTGATAGCAAGAATTTTGAACAGTCCTGTCCGGATAAAACTGCTTTGGCCCGGCGATCCCGACTTCCGGATTGGATTCCATAAAATTATATAACTTCAAAAAAGTATCAGGAAAAGCGATTGTATCCGGATTCATAATAACCGCATATTTCCCTTGCGCTTTTTTAATACCAGCATTGTTGCCCGCGCCCATGCCTAAGTTCTTTTTATTCTGGACAAATCTAATCTCCGGATACTGCCAGGAAAGAATCTCGCCGATTCCGTCGTCTGAATTGTTGTCCACCACGATTATTTCATATTTCAAGACGCCGAAATCCGCCTCCTTGATTGATTTCACGCAATTCAAAGCCAGCCCCCGGCTCTTGTAGTTTAAAATAATAATGCTTATGTCCATGAAAGCAATTTTCAATTTTCAATTTTCAATTTTCAATTCCGTATATTTAGAATTGAAAATTTAGTCATTGAAAATTGTTTGAAAATTGATAATTGGTAATTGGAAATTTACCAAAAGATTATTTTCCTGACCAAGAACCAATATAATTGAAACACCGGATTAACCAGCTTCAGTTTCCAATCCCCTATTTCCTGATACCAGATTTTGCCGGAAAACATTTTTACTATATTCCTGTCTTTGATTTTGCGCAAGTTTTGCGCCTCTCTTCTTGCTTTAATTAAATATTTCCAGGTTCGCGGCTTTAAAAAATACAGCCAAACCTTTATTTTCTCTTTGAACCAGCCGGTTTTTAAGGAAAACAGCAACAAGCCGAACTCCATAACCAGACAGGCCGGCGTGATTAAAATCAGGGTAAGCCAATGGTAATTTTTTATAATTGAAAGCATCCGGTTCCTGTCCATAAAATAATACTGTTTGATTGATTTGGCAAATTCGTATTTATGGAAAACGACCGCTTCCGGGGCCAAAACGCATTTGTACCCGGCCAGCCAGATCCGCCAGCCCAAATCTTGGTCTTCATTATACATCCAAAATTCCTCGTCAAATAATCCAACTTTTTTCAAAACCTCGGCCGTAAACAAAACCGCCGCCCCGCTCGGATAGCAAATTTCTCTATTATGCCCCCCTTCGAAAGGGGGGTGAGGGGGGTTATATTCTCCGCCATATCCCAAGCAATAACCAAATCCCAAAAAGTGCGTAGTATTTCCCAGACTATTTATTTTTTCTTTTTCCGGCCAAAGCATAAGTCGCGCCTGAACGGCGCCAATCTCTTTCCCGTCATTCCCGCGCAGGCGGGAATCCAGAAATGATTTATCAACGTCAATAGCCTTAACCAATTCACTGACACAATCATTCTCAACCACCGTATCCATATTAAATAAAACAATATAATCAAAGCCCTGCGCCAACGCCAATTTAATCGCGTCATTATTCCCTTTGGCAAACCCATCATTATTTTTGTTTCTGATAATTTCAATTTGCCCCCTTTCGTTAAAGGGGGAACAAAGGGGATTTTTTTGCGTCTCTACACGCTGCCCCCCTTGTAAGGGGGGGGCGGGGGGTTTTTGCGTCTCTACGATATTATTCAATATAGGCGCATGATTATGCGCCTCTACAATATCGTTTAATAGGGTTAAACTCTCATTCGTGCTTTCGTTATCAATTAAAAAAATCTTAGACTCGCCGGTCCAATCCTGCTTTTTTAGACTTTCCAAACAATCCGCCAGATATTTTTCCGCGTAATCCTTCCAATTTGGAGAAATTATAATTGCCACCTTTTTATTCATATTCCAATAAATCTTTTATTTCATTAAATTTATTACTAGCCACTTTTGTGTAAATCTGTGTTGTCTCTAGTCGGGCGTGCCCCAATAATGCCTGAATATATCTTAAATTAACATTGTTCTCCAGCAGATGGGTGGCGAAGCTGTGGCGCAAAGAATGGGCGCTTACTTCTTTTTCTATCCCCGCCCTGATAGCGGAATCGGTAACTATTTTTTGCGCTGAACGGACATTCATCTTGTTTCCGGCCTTATAACTTTCAAACAAATAAACCAAGGGCCGGTATTCAGCGAGATATTTACCGATATTATCCAAAACGATTTTTGATATTATGGTTATTCTGTCTTTTTTACCTTTGCCTGATTTAACTATAACCAATTTGCGTTGAAAATCAATATCATTTATTTTCAGATCAACCAATTCGCTTATCCGCAAACCCGAACAATATAAAATTTGAATAACCAATTTATGCTTTATATTATCCGTTGCTTCAATCATTTTTACAACTTCTTCTTTTGATAACACGACCGGCAGTTTTTTGGGCTCTTTCGGCCTCTTAATACCCGTTTCAAAATCAAAAAATTTTCTATGCAAAATGCCTTGATAATAAAATTTCAAGGCGTTTATCGCCAAATTGGCGGTAGAACTTGATTTGCTCTTGGAAAACAGAAAATCCAGGTAATCCTTTATATCCTGGCCGGTTATTTCCTTGGGGGATTTATAGCTTGTAAACCTTAATAATTCCCTGTTATAATATAAATAGGCCCTAATTGTTTTGGAGCTAAAATTCCTAATCCTCATTTCCTGCGCCAAATAATGCATTGGATCCCTGGATAATCTTGTTGTTCTATTATTTATTGATGTATCCATAAGATATTCCGACTACACATATTTAATTTTATTTTACCTTATTTTAAATAAAAAATAAACAAGTTCGTATATAACTTGTTA
>JAQTRU010000048.1 GCA_028711655.1 Patescibacteria group bacterium | reverse complement strand
ATTGGGCGGAATTTTGTTTAAAGCCGGAAATGAAGGCGATTTAATGCACCAGATGAGGTGGGTAATGAAACATCCTGAATTTTTAGGCAAAATCGGGGCAAAGAGCCAAAAAAAAATAAAAAAATTAGACCTGGGCCATTACATTAAAAAATTAACGGCTAATTTTTAATAATCAAAAAAACATAGGGTAGTTTATAAACCATTCTATGTTTTTATTTTTTTAATCAAATGCTAGCGAAAATTGATAAAATGTCCAACCGGCTTAGGTTCGGTTTTTTCTTCTATTTTTTTTATAATTTCTTCAAATTTACCCATGTCTATATCTTCTATCGCCACTTCCCGGCGCAGGACCAGTATTTCTTCGGAGCTGGTAATTGTTTGATAAAAATTTTTATACAAAAATAAGGAAACGCAAGCCAAAACAACAAGACCGATGATGACTATCAAAGAATAAAAATACAGGAACATTCTGCTGATAGAAATTTTTAAGAGTTTAAACATAAAAATTGGGGAAAAATTAATCGCTGCTATCACGCCAATAAGTATCGGCCGCAACAAATAAATTTACATAGGAACCGCTTTCCGGCTCCCCATCTTGCTTGGGGGGCGAACCGGAAGATAATTCCAAAGATTTAATGTTTATATAATAATCAAGGGTTTCCAAACTTGCAAGATAATTCATCTGCCGACCGATTACCCCTCCGGAGGAAAGCTGAAGAGGGACCATTTTATAAAATCCATTAGCAACTTCGGCCGAAGACAATAAATTTATTTTCTGGGTTGTACCGGTATTGCCGGCTGCCCCTTCAAGGGCCGTAACGAACTCTAACCCGCAATCCTGCCCGATAAAAACCTGGTCTAAAATATGAATTTTTTCCTCCGCCCGCTCCAATTTTTCCATTGTCGTCCTCAAACTTTGGCCTTTTATATATCTTCTTTCCAAATCCAACCGCTGCAATTCAATCTCGGTTTTCATATTTCTTATATCTTTTATCGAGGGCAAAATAATGAAATAAATGATGGAAAAAATAAATACAAAAAATACGACGAGGCTTATAATTATTCTCTTCTTCAAATCTAATTTTACCAAATTCTTAATCTCCATAATTTTTTAATTTTTTATCTTTCCCCGATATTTTCCAAATTTAACTTCGCTTTTATCTCAAAATCAATATTATTTTTTTCTAAAATATTTCTCATGGGAAAATCCAGGTCATAAAAAATAGCCGATTTTTCAAGACCATCCCTGAGCGCCAGCAAACTATCGCGCGTTTTGGCCATCCCCTTTAATTCTATCTCTTTTTTCTCCTGGCTCAATTTTATTAAGGAAAAATTAATATCATTATTGGTGTGGTCGCCCAAATCCTTAAAGAGGAATGACCAAGGAATAAAATCATCCTGAATTTTTTCCACAAAAGACAGGCGGGTATTTATTTCCCGAATCTTGGAATTTTGCCCCTGGCTCTCCCTGATAATAAGGGTCGTTTCTTCCACTATTCTATTAAAATTATTCTGTAAAATTACCCTCGCCACCAGCATAATAACAGCAATAAAAATCGTGATTATAATAAGAATATAATCAGCCCTTTTGAGCAGGCTATATACATGCCTTAGTTTTATTTCTTGTTTTAGTTCCTGGGAAACCAGGTTAAGGGTTAACATATTCTAGAAACTTACATCTCGTGATTTATTTGACCGAAATTAAATTAAGAAGATAATTTCGTTCGCCGGATTGTAATTACTACGAATTACGAATTAGCGCGAATGCACGAATACTGGATAAACTTGTTTTAATAAAATTCGTATATTCGTAAGGTATCCGTAATTTGTAGGGTATCATACTCTGTCAATAAATATGCTCCGCAAGGCCAGGCCAATGGCGGTGGCAAAAGTTGAACTTGAATCCTGGGTAATAGACAAATTCCCGCCTCCGCCCTTGTTCTTTCCTTCGGGCAGCCCTGCATCCAGGCTATAAGTCTCGGAAAGTAATTTCAAAAAATTGTCTCTGGCTCCGCCCAAGTTAACCAAGGCATCGCCCTTAATCACTTTTATAGAAAAAAAATCGCTGATTATTTTGTCTATATTTTTTATGTTGGCTCCGCCGCCGCAAAGCACTATTTCGCTTATCGGCCCATACTGGGGAAAATGGCTGCCGTAAAATTCCAAAACTTCTTTAATTCTTCCATTTAAATCATTAATCGTTCCGGCCAAAACTTTGTTTATTATTCCGCCGGCCTTAGTTTCATCTAATCCGCAGATTATTTTAGCTTTTTCGGCCTGGTCTTTTTTAATATCTAAACTGGCAGAAATATCTTTCGTTATTTTCTCGCCGGAAATCGGCACGCTCACCGTAAAAAGAATTGAATTCCGGGCGTAAACCACCAAGCTTGTCCGCATTGCCCCGATATCAATAATAGCGTAATTTTTGTTAAACTCGCCTTTAAAACCGAGAGACTCCTCGGCTAATAGGCTGCGGCACAAAGACACGGGCTCAATTTCCAAAGCTTCAACTGACAGCTTGGCCTTGTCCAATAAATCGGTATATTGGTTAACGATTTTTTTAGGAGCCGCTCCGATTAAAACCAGCTGAACATTCTCCTGCTCTTCTATTATCTGCCAGTCGTAATAAATTTCATCAATCGATAGGGGCACGTGCTTTTCTATTTCCGTTTCAATCACATCCGCTAAATCATTCGGGGTTTTCTCCACCTCTATTAATTTGACAAAAGTTTTGGTTTCGGGCAGGCAAGCCACAACCACGTCTGAACTCGCCTTCCCATACCTCGGCTTATTTATCAATTTTCTTATAAGATCCGCCACTTCCTCTTGTTTTTTTATTTCTCCCTCCACAATTAAACCTTCGGGGACATTAATTTTGCCCAAGGCCTGAATTTTTATTTTTCCCCCGGCTTTATCAAGTTGAACCAATTTTAAAGATAAATCGGAAATATCTAAACCCAGGGGATAATTTGAATTTTTTAAAAATAACATTGATTAGTAATTAGTAATTTAGATGCCATGCTAACCTTTTCGTTATTGCTCCCAAATTGCCAATTGCAAACTGCAATCCTTCTTAATATTATACCATAACAAAAAAAATTTTTCATTCTTAAATCTTGATTTTCTTAATATTCTTCCTCCCAATGTTCAATCGTAATAACTGGAGAAAAATCCGCATCTCCAAGCGCGTCTACCAAATAATCATTGTTAAAGGTTATATTTATCGGCTCCCAACTGCTGGTAATGGTTAATTTTCGGCTGATTAAACCGCCGACAACATCAAAACTGAAGCCAAGGGGAAAGCTTAAAATATCTAATAAATTATTGGCATAAACAACTCCATTAATGTCTACATTGCCGGTCCAAAGCTTGAAATAC
Organism: Patescibacteria group bacterium; assembly: GCA_028711655.1. Lineage (NCBI taxonomy): Bacteria > Patescibacteria group bacterium. The sequence goes on along the minus strand of JAQTRU010000048.1, from coordinate 3,021 downwards.
ACCTTTCTTTTGGCTAAAATCCCGGCAGCCTGCCCTTCGCTGTGATTAACCGTCAAAGAACTCCAACCGCAACGCAAGCCTAGGCAAAAACGGTCCCCGACAATAAAATCCCTGCCCACTGCCAATAAGCCGTTAACTGTTAAATTCTGGCCGCCGCGCAATTCAACATCGCCGTTAACATAAGTAATCGGGTCATTTAGAACCAAATTCTGGTTATTTTTTATTAAATTCTCAAACTCGGCTTGGCTATAAACAACATCAGCTTTATTTTTATAGGAATTGGGAGAATCGGAATCAAAATCAACGGCGGGCATGGCGATTTGCCCGGCTGCCGGAGGATAGTTGTGGGCATAAATATCGCCCCTGATGTCAGCAGTTGATGTCCAGGATTTGAGATAGTTGTTTACGGCTTTGAGATCCGAGTCCACAAAAATGATGCTGCCCGCGTTGAGAGTAAAATTATTATTTGAATGGGCGCTGCCATTGTAAAAATTTACTATGCTGGCCGAGATGTCAATATTTCCGTCAGCATAGCCGGCGCTGTCTTCTATCCCGCTCTGGCCCATGGCTTTATAAACACTGGTTCTGATAATTCTCTGGCTGATTTTGCCATCGCCTATGTCAATCGCGCCAACGGAAACGATTTCGCCATGAGCATAATTTGAATTTGAGATAGTTACGGTATAAGAGCCGCTGCCGGCCCCAAAAGGATCTTCTCGGGTAAAGTCGGCGGTCCAATTGGGATTAGTTTCAAAGTTGTTTTTATACTCGTCATTATTTTTCAAACGCCAAATCATTTCGGAGATTCCGGCTTCGGCCAAATAATAAGTCTTTGCTCCCCAGGCCTGGCTTCTGGAAATCCTTTTTTCCGTCAAAGAAAAATTTAGAAAATAAAAAGACAAAAACAAAATTAAGGACATTAACAAAATCGTTATCAACAAAGCGACGCCTTTATTATTTTTTCCAGTTTCAAATATATTTTTCATTTCTTCCTCCTTAAGTAAATATAGCTCTTGCGGTTTCATAATTTCACCCAAATTCCAAATTTATTCCTTATGAACTATGAGTTAGCATAAATCTACAAATACAAGATAATGTCTTAATGGGAATTCGTGTATTCGTAAAGTATTCGTAATTCGTAGACATAATTAATTTCTCTTAAAAACGCTGGTGTTTATATTGAAAGAATCTTGGTTTTTCGCCAAATCCAAAGAAATATAAATTAACCCCCCGCTTCCCCAAAATTGCAATCCGTTAAAATATTCTCCAACCACCCGATCCTCGACAATTAATTCTTCCGGCGGATAGCCGTTTTGGTCAACGCTATTATAGACAACATATATATCTGGCTCGCTGGAAAAATAGTAAACAATATAAGACCTTTTTAAATCGGTGCCGTTCAAATAATAACGCAGATAAGTTATGCGATCGGCATTGTGTCCGTCTTGAAAAAAGATTTCTCCCGCCGGAGGATTTAGGGGGTCAACTGCGGTTTCCGGCAAAGCGGTGATTATATCAACCGACTGGCGCAATTCTCTAGTCATTCGATCAAGGCAAACCCTGGCGTTTTGGGCCAATTCTCCTTTGGCAGCCCCCTTATTATAAGATCTCTGGGACAAAGAATACATTGAATTGACCAAAATAATGGCAAAAGTAAACAAGGAAATGCTTACTAATATTTCCAGTATAGTGAAGCCGTTTTGAAGCTTGTTTTTGGCTCTTTTGTCCATATTCTCTGAAATTAATTATCTGAATTATTTAAATTCTCCGTTCTCTTCGGACTAAAAGTGAAAATAAAAATTCTTTTTTCAAAAACGCATTCTGCCAAGCCTTTGATAACGGCGCAGGGCAAAACGATTATTTTTTACTTATGAGAGTGGCAATATTATAACTTTTTTCTGTTTTAAATATAGCGTTTATATAATAAATGGCAACGGAAATTTTTTTCATCCCCAAATCCTGCTCAACTTCGCTCAAACTGCCGTCAACATAGCTCACAATCGTCTCTCTCTGGTAATTATATAAATAATTTTCCGGATCCGCGGATAACCGGTGCTTAGCTTCAATCGTCCCGGCAGTTATGCCGCTATAGCCAAGAGAAGTTAACTCCTCAATTTTTTCCTGGGCCAAATACGAGGCCACAGTATTATTTTCCGCCTCTTTGTTTATGGACAAACCAAAAGGAAACGCCTGGACTAAACCGATAAAGGCCACAACCAAAATACTGAAAGCCACCATAATTTCAATTAAAGAAAGGCCTTTTTGTTGTTTTAATAATTTTTTAAAACTCATAATTTATGGCGAATTATAAATTGCGGGAATCCGATTCAAAAAATTTATTCCTCCAATTGCACATATCCTGACGGCTTAACATTGATCGTGGCGGTTCTGCCGTTAGTATTGACTAAAATAATCTGGCCGGCTTCGCTCACGCCGCCGTAAAAGTTAAAAATTGCCTGGTTATCCGGCAAATCAATAATTTGCTGAAAGCTTACATCATTATCAAATTCAACCGCCTTAACGGTAGAAGTAGCCGCGCCAGTTTTTAAAATCTGGTAGCTGTCGCTATCCAAATCAAAATCAACTAAATAAACAACTTGCTCGGTAACAGTCATCTGCTGGGCGTAACGCAAATCAGCGGTTAAACCACGGGCCGCGGCGTTAAGTTTTAAATTGGGCTGGTATTTCCTCAAATAAGGGATGGAGATGGTCGAGAGAAGAATAATAATGCTTAAAATCGCCAAAACTTCAAACAAAGAAAAACCCCGCCTTTTTTCAAAAATACATTGATTCATTTAAAAATTTCGTTAATTTAATCTGTCGCCAAAAATTATTCCGGCTAAATGGCCGAACCCAAAGAATACATGGGCATAATAATCGCCACGGCCATTCCTCCAACCGCGCAACCCAAAACTAAAATGATCAAAGGCTCTATAATAGAAGGAAGGTTGTCCATTATTTTATTAACCTCTCCCTCATAAAAATCCGCCAGTTCAGTTAAAATATTGTCCAATTCCCCGG
>JAQTRU010000047.1 GCA_028711655.1 Patescibacteria group bacterium | reverse complement strand
GAAATTTATGATTACTTTGCATAAGGGCGGAGAAGGAAATTATATTCTTTATGAAAAAGGCGCTCCGGAAAAATTATTGGAAAAATCGGAAGAATTTTACCATCAGGGCAAGCCGCGCAGGCTTGCAAAAGAGGAGAGGAAAAAATTAATGCGAATTTATGAGAAACTTACTTCCTCGGGATTGCGGGTTCTTGGAGTGGCTATTCGCGATTTAAGAGATTTGAAAGGGGAGGAGGAAATCCTTCAACAAGCCATACTTTCCGAAATCAAGCCGGAGGCCGGAAACGGGAAAGAAATAAATTGGCGGCAATTTGACCGGAATTTAATTTTTGTCGGCTTTATCGCCCTGAAGGATCCTTTGCGGCCGGAGACAAAGGAAACCATACAGATTTGCCGCCAGGCAGGAATCAGGCCGGTTATCATTACGGGCGACCATGCTTTAACGGCCCGGGCCATTGCCAAGGAAGTTGGAATAGAGGCAAAAGCCGAAAATATTATCACCGGCGAGTTTTTGGAAAAAATTGAGGACAAAAAATTGGAGGAATTGGTAAAAAAAATTGATATTTACGCCCGGGTAAGCCCGCACCATAAATTAAGGATTGTCAAAGCTCTGCAGGCCCGGGGCGAAGTCGTGGCTATGACCGGCGACGGGATCAATGATTCTCCCGCCCTGAAAGCGGCGGATATTGGCGTAGCTTTGGGCACAGGCACGGATATTGCCAAAGAAACTTCGGATATAGTGCTTCTGGACAATAATTTCAAAACCATAGTGGCGGCGGTTCTGGAGGGAAGGATTATTTTTTCCAATATCCGCAAGGTGATTACATATTTAATTTCTGACAGCTTTTGCGAGGTGATTTTAATCGCCGGTTCCGTGATTGCCGGCGCGCCCTTAGCTATTTTGCCTACCCAGATTTTGTGGATAAATATTGTCAACGACGGTTTGCCGAATTTTTCTCTAGCTTTTGAAAAAGGCGACAAAGGCATGATGACGGCAAAACCGGTGAAAAAGAAAGAGCCGATTATAAATAAAGAAATGAAGACAATTATTTTCGCCGCCGGTTTGATCCGCGATTTTTTCGTCCTGGCGATTTTTTATTATTTATTGAAGAATAATTTTGACATTGGCTATATCAGAACTCTTGTCTTTGCGGCTGTGGGCGTTGATTCTTTAATGTATATTTTCAGCTTAAGGAGTTTGGAACGGCCGATTTGGCGCCTTAACCCTTTTTCCAATTTATATTTGGTCGGGGCTGTTGCCGTTAGCTTGTTTTTGCTTCTGATCGCGATTTATTGGCCGCCTCTGCAATCAGTTTTGGCAACTTCCCCCCTTTCGGCAAATAGCTGGTTATTGGTTGTTTCCACCGGCCTTTTAAGCATCATAATGATAGAGATAATAAAGTATTACTCTGTGACCGCGAGAAGGGCGGAGGATTAGAAAAATGGATTATAAAAAATAACCCTCCTTACTTTTTGCGAGGCCGTTACGCCCCATAGAAATAATTTTTTTTGGTTTATCTTTGCGGAGAGCCGCGCAGTGTTTTTCGGGGGAAGGAGAGGGGTTTGGCAGACTGCCGGCCAAGGAGCCGGTGGCAGTTAACTAAAAATTGTGTTATGATAAACAAAAGAAGGAGCTTTTTTTCCAAAATTATATACAACCAGAAATTTTTGGCTTTGGTCGGCCTGGGTTTGGTTATTTTTATAAGCTTTCCTTTGGCCAAGAACGTGAGCAAGCGCTATCATTTGAACAGGGAAATAAAAGAGTTGGGCGAAGAAATTGCGGATTTTGAATCAAAAAATAAGGATTTAAAACAACTTATCACCTATTTGGAATCCGAGCAGTTTGTTGAGGAAAAAGCCCGTTTAAATTTGGGGCTAAAGAAACCGGGGGAAGGGGTGGTGATAATAAAGGATGATATTTCCACTACCACCGCGATTAGTCCCGGGCCAAAAGACAAGGGCGGGGCGGGCGATCTTTCCAACCTGCGCCGGTGGTGGAATCATTTTTTTGAAAAAAAAAAATAGAAGTCTTGAAAGATTTTTAATCTTTAAACATTTTGGAATATGGACAATAAGAGCGTTGACGGCATAAAAAAATTAAGCGGAGAAGAATTGGAAAAAGCGAGAAAAATCGTTTTGGATTCTATTGGGGAAACGGACAAACGAAAAACAGGGAAAAAAGAGAGCGGTTCCCCATTGTTTGCCGGGAAAAGGCTTGACGGAATTTCTCCCGGCGCCGCCCGCCCGGCCGTAAAAAAGGACATTGCCGCAACCGAAGAAAAAATAGCGGCCCCTTCCGCGCCGCTTCAGCCGGCTGTTATCAAAAAATCGCTGGCAAACGGAATCGCCCAAATAGAAAAAACAGCTGAAGAAGCCGGGGCAAAAGGGCAAAAATCCGCGCTCCCCGCAAGCGCGGTCCGGGAACGGGCGGGCGAAAAGGCGACGGACCGCCCGCTTCCTTCAGAACGAGGCGAGTCGCCAAAGCAGAAAAAGAAAAAAAATAAGGCAGAGGAAAAATCAAAGAAGAAAGAGGAAGAAAAGAAAAAAGAAATTAAAGAAGAAAAAAAGAAAGAGGCGGCCGAAAAAATAAAAATAGAAAAAGAAAAAACCAGGCGGGAAATACGGGAAATAAAAGAGCGGAAGAAATTGGCCAGGCAGATATGGCTGGCGAGGAAGAAAAAGAAATTATCAAAGTTAATGGGCAAGCTTTGGGAGAGTTTTTGCTTGGCTGGAAAAATTTTGATTTTTTCTTTCGTATTTTTTGTTGTTTCGGCAACTTTGCTTTATCTTGTTTTTTCTTTCCTTTTGCTGAAATTTAATTTAGACAATGAAATCAGCCGCCGAATAACAATTTACGCGCCGGTGCCGGCCGTTGTTACAAAGATTGGCTTTGTGGATTATTATGACTACAAAAAAATAATTAGCGAGTTGGGGCAAGAATCAAGCAATCGCGAGGAATTGGAACCGGCCGCCAGAAAGGCATTTATAGAGAAAATTTCTTTAGAAAGATTGTTAAAAAAATATGGCATTAGCTTCGCCGGCAGGCAGATGGAGGAGGTGGAGGAAGAAATAAACGCGCGGCTGGCGGCTGATAAAAAATTGAACGAAATTTCTTATAGCCGGATAAATAAGATAAAAGAACTTGTTGAGGCGCCGCAGACCGGCGAAAGTTTTGAAGAAATAGGGGAAAAGTATGGAGATGGACAAGGGTATATAGGCCAAGATAACGAATTTTTGCGGCTGGCTGAAAAAGTCAGAAGGCTTGAATCAGGGCAAATAAGCGAAATTATAATTACTGACAGGGGATATTATATTGTAAAAAAAGAAAACGAGAGACTGAAATATATTTTTGTGAAATCAATCACCCTTGATGAATATTTGGAGAAGATGTTAAGCGAATTAAGGGTTTGGGTTTTGGCAGATTAAAATAATAAAATAATATAAAAATATAAAAACGAAGGCGAGATTAGCGAATCTTGCCTTCGTTTCTTTTTTGAGCCGATGGTGGGACTTGCCCCGCCCCTCGCAAGGGGCGGGATGCCTTCCGCCAGAGGCGGACAGGCGCTCACACGCTCGGCAAACATATTTTATTTGAGCCGATGGTGGGACTTGAACCCACAACCTACGGTTTACGATACCGTTGCTCTACCAGTTGAGCTACATCGGCTTAATATAACTAAACTATATCCAAACGGGGGATTATGTCAATCGGCGGCTCTTCATAAGGATGAGCTTTTTTTATGGCCGTCACTACTTTTTCAACTAAATCTTTATGGCAAATCGTGGTGATTATTTCCTCTTCCACTTCTTCTAATTTTCCGGTTTGGCCAATGGCTGGATGGGCTCCTTTTTGCGGAATAAAACGACCAATGGCTTTGTATGAGCCGCTGCAAAATTTATATTTGCCTTGCTCTCCGGCGCCGACCCTGCCTATGGCTTCCCGGATTTTATTAGCCGACTGGCGCGGAACAGCTACCACAATTTTTACGTAATTTGATTCTTTAAGCATTTAGTTAACCCTTAACAGTTAAAAAGTTAATAGTTAACTGTTAATTGTTAATTGTTATTACCCGAGCGGGATATCAGAACCCGCCTACGTTAAAGCTATGGTCGCACGTTGCCATAGCTTTAGCGACGGCACGCGGGCAAGTCGAACCTGATTATGAGTTATAACGGCTTACAATCCGTAGTCCCGAGTACTCGGGACGAAGAATAGAGCGGGTAACGGGAATCGGACCCGTGCCTCAACCTTGGGAAGGTCGCGTACTACCATTATACTATACCCGCGAGTAATTCAAGATTTAAGATTTTAGATTGCCGATTTCAGATTTACAAATGGCGAATATTTAATTACTGGATAGTTTTGCCTAATGATTTTTTATGATATAATTATATTGTTATAATTAAAACTAGTCAAATAATCGGTTTTAACTGATGGTAAAAAACTATTTTAAAAAAACAGGAATAATAATGATACTACTGACCCTATTAGTTGGTAGTTTTGTTTTTGCCGGTGAAGAAGCGCGAATCGACCCCAATCAGTATTATTTTATAAACCTGGATAAAGCCACCATCGCCAAGGGTTATACGGTAACGTCTTTTGCCGATGAATTGAAGCTGTCTTTGGTGCCGGGGATATTATCCGAAGCCACGGGAGTTGATGTTGTTCAGATTAATGAAGATATGCCTTCGCCTTGGCAGTTGGACAGAATCAGCAATACCTATCAATTTGAATTCAGGAATAAGGCCGCTTACGACAATCATAAGCCGTTTTATATCCAGTTTTCTTATCAAGAAGATTCAGACGATTATAAGCAGGTCTTTTTTTATGATAAGAATTTTTCTTCCTGGCGCCCGTTGCCGACCAGGGATTATCCGGAAGAAAAATTTGTGAGGTCTTTAATCCACCTTCCTTTTGCCCGGATTGCGGTTTTTTCTAATCCGGAGGTTCCGGTTACCGGCCGGGCCAGCTGGTATGCCTATAAAAATGGAAATTTTGCCGCTTCCCCGGATTTTCCCAAGGGTTCTAAATTGCGGGTTTACAATACGGATAATAACAAATTTGTGGATGTGGAGATTAATGACTATGGGCCGGACAGAAACCTCCACCCCGATCGCGTGATTGATTTGGATAAAGTCGCTTTTGCCAAAATTGCCTCCCTGCGGGACGGAGTAATTAACGTCAGGATAGAGCCTCTCCGGGTCGCGCCCGACACTTATGGCAAAATTTTAGGAATAGCCCAAACCGGGGCAACGCCGGAATTGGCCATTGCTTCCAAATCAGCCATTGTCATGGACGAAGACAGCGAAGAGGTGCTTTGGGGGAAAAACGCCACTACCACTCTGCCCTTGGCCAGCCTGACAAAATTAGTGGCGATTAAGGTTTTTTTGGATACCCGGCCGAGCTTGGACAAAGTTGTGACTTACAGAATTCAGGATGAGGAATTTAATTACCAATACTGCAATAAATGGGAATCAGCCAGGATAAATTTGAAAGACGGGGACACTTTAACGATTGAGAATTTAGTTTATTCGGCTTTAGTCGGTTCGGCCAACAATGCCATTGAAACCCTGGTGCGAGCAAGCGAAATGCCCCGGGACGATTTTATAAAAAAGATGAATGAGGCGGCAGTTGGCTGGGGGGCGGTTTCAACCCGTTTTGTTGAACCAACCGGCCTGTCTCCGGAGAACGTGAGTTCCGCCCTGGATTATGCTATAATAACCAAAAGGGTGTTTACCCATCCGATTATAGAGAAGGCCAGCGTTGCCAAAGAATACAGGTTTTCCACCCTTAATACAAAAAAAGCCTATCGTTTGGTAAATACCAATAAATTGTTGGCAGTAAATAACGGTTTTGCCATTACCGGGTCAAAAACCGGATATTTGGACGAAGCCGGCTACTGCCTGATGATTAGGGCCAAGGCTGGTAATCGGAAATTAATTGTTGTCACTTTCGGAAATAATACCAGGGATGGCAGCTTTATGGAAACCGGAGACCTTATTAAATACGTCGCGAAAAAAATAATAAAATAGTTACAAATTACAAATTCTTTACAAATTTTACAAATAATAAATGAAGACGGCTTTGCAATATTTGTAAATTTGGGGTAGATTTGTGAATTTGTAATTTGAATATGATTAAGCTTCTAAATATTTCAAAAATTTACCATCCTGACATAGCCGCTTTAAAAGACGTTAATTTGCATATTAAACCGGGAGAATTTGTTTCTATTGTCGGTCAGTCCGGCACGGGCAAGACCACTATGGTAAAAATTCTAACCGGGGAAGAAAAGGCTTCAAACGGCCGAGTCTTAGTCGGCGGCTGGGACATTACCAATATCGGCCAGAGGGAAGTGCCTTGGCTGCGCCGGCAAATCGGGGTTATTTTTCAGGATTTTAAGCTTCTGCCCAAAAAAAATTTGCGGGAGAATGTTTCTTTCGCCCTAGAAGTTTGCGGCAGCACGCCGACAAAGATGGGCAGCATTGTGCCGCAGGTGATGAAAATAGTCGGTTTGGAAAACAAGCAAGGCCGTTATCCCCATGAAGTTTCCGGCGGGGAACGGCAGCGGGCGGCCATTGCCCGGGCCTTGGTCCACCGGCCTAAAATACTTTTGGCCGACGAACCGACCGGCAATCTTGACTCCATTAACGCTAATGAAATAATTGAATTGCTTCTGCGGATAAATCGGTTCGGCACGACCGTGGTT
>JAQTRU010000046.1 GCA_028711655.1 Patescibacteria group bacterium | reverse complement strand
GTCTTTACCAGATTTTCAATCATATCCTCGGCTTTCTTCCTGGGCACATCTGCTTCCTCGGCTATTTTTTCAATTAGTCCTGCTTTATTCATACATTTAGTTAATTAGTAATTAGTAATTAGTAATTAGTAATTAGGTAGCTGAAATGCTCCTAATCACTAGTCAACCAATTAACTAACCTATTCTATGTTTATCGTTTTAATTATCGGTTTTATGGTTTTGGCTTTGCCGGTTTTTGGGTCAATTGTTATCAACACGGCGTTAAAAATGGCTCGGCCCTTTTCCGGAATAGTATGCGGCTGTTTTATTTGGGTTAAAAAAATTTTAATTATGTCTTCTTTATCAACCCCGATACAGCCGTCAGCAAACCCCGCCATACCAATATCTGTTATATAAGCCGTGCCTTCTTTAGAAATTTCCGCGTCTGCCGTCATAACATGTGTGTGCGTTCCTAGGACCGCGCTGGCCCTTCCGTTAAGGTAATGTTTTAAAGCAACTTTTTCCGAAGTCGCTTCGGCATGTATATCAATAATTATAGCAGGCATGTCTTTTTTTGTAAACTTAGCCAGAATTTCATCCACTTTCCGGAAAGGGCAGTCATAATCTTGAGCCATAAATACGCGGCCGATAAGGTTTATTAAGAGTATTTTATATTTTCCTTTTTCGACAACCGCGTACCCTTTCCCCGGAGCAGCGCAAGGATAATTAGCCGGCCGCAGGGTAGGGAATTTTTCATAGCAGTCAATTTGTTTAATTTTATCAAAAGCGTGGTCGCCGCTGGTAAAATAATCAACGCCCGCTTCCATTAATTCCTTTAGAGTGTCTTCAGTCACGCCCGTGCCATGAGCGGAATTTTCCGCATTAGCAAAAACAAGGTCTATTTTTTCAGACCTTTTTAATTTAGGCAAAATTTTAGCGACCGCCTGCCTACCGATTTTGCCGTTGATATCGCCGATGAAGAGAATGTTCATATATTCGCGTAACGCATATCGCATAACACATAACGTTTATGCGTCGTTTAGATTTCGCCATAGGCGAATTTAATTTGTGAGTTTTAGAGTGGAAACCATTTGATCAAAATATTTTTTTTCGCCCCAAATATTAACAAATTTTAATGTTTGTGCTGATCCAAGAATTAGAACGGTTGAATCGGCTCTTAGGCCGCCTTCAATATAAGAGAAGCCTTTCCAGCCATTAACATTTATTTCCTTGATGTCGCTAATAGAATCATTTTTTCGGAGTGAAGCAAGGGTGGAATTATAATCCAGATAAGAAAAACCCTCAAGAGTATATTGAGCGCAATCTGCTCCTTCGCATGGCCCTTTACCGATAATGCCAATATTTAACAACCACTTTGGTTTTTCATTTGGAAAACCACCGCTAGAAAATCCTTCGGTTATAGTTGGTTGTGCCCAATTCTTTGGATATTGAAATTCAAACCCTAAGTTTGTATTTGAATATGTTTGCAAATTTGCAGTTTCATCAGCTGTCTGAGCGGTTGGAACTGTTAGAACTGGTTGAGTTGCAGCTGACTGAGTCGGTTGCTCAACCACAGGAGACGGAGTCAAGGTTGATTGAGTTTGGCTCGCTTGTTGTTGGCCGCATCCAGCTAGAAAAATCACGCCTAACAGCGCGGAACTTAACGTAATTAATTTTTTCATAATTTTTATGTTAATAATAAATAAATACTTTTGCGTTGTGTGTTATGTGTACAGTTAAAAGTTATAAAGTTTATAAAGTAAAAAGTTAGGTATAGTACTTTATGAACTTTTAACTTTTTAACTTTTAACTATCGGGCGTATTCCGTTACCCGCATTTCTCTGATGACATTAACCTTTATTTCTCCCGGATATTTTAATTCGGCTTCAATTTTTTTTGCCACGTCGCGGGCTAAATCATGAGCCGCCAGGTCATCAATTTCTTCCGGCATGACAAAAACTCTTACTTCCCGTCCGGCCTGGATAGCGTAAGATTTTTCCACGCCTGGGAAGGAAGTCGCGATTTTTTCCAGTTCTTCTAAACGCTGGATATAACGTTCATAAGTATCATAGCGGGCGCCCGGTCTGGCCGCGGAAATCGCGTCGGCTACTTTAACGATTACGGCAGTAAGCCCGCGCGGATGGTCGTCGTGATGAGTTTCAATCGGGTCAATAACTTCCTGGGGGAGATTAAATTTTTTCGCAATATCGCGGCCGATTTCCGGATGGGTGCCTTGCACCTCATGGTCAACCGCTTTGCCGATATCATGCAATAACCCGGCCTTTTTAGCTAGAGTCACGTCGGCTTTTAATTCTTCGGCTAAGAGGGCGGAAAGATGGGCTACTTCAATAGAATGGCTAAGGGCGTTTTGCCCGTAGCTTGAGCGGTATTTTAAGCGGCCGATAATCTGGACTAATTTCGGGTCAAGTCCGGCCACGCCGATTTCATATAAAGCTTCTTCCCCGGCCTTTTTAATATCCAAAGCCAGTTCTTTTTTGGCTTCTTCAATCGCTTCTTCAATCTTAGTCGGGTGGATCCGTCCGTCTTTTATTAAATAATCCAAAGCCCGTTTGGCGATATGGCGCCTGATGGGTGAGAAGCCGGAAATCGTGATAGCGTTAGGTGTGTCATCAACAATAATCTCCACGCCGGTTATCTGCTCAATAGCTTTAATATTGCGGCCTTCCCGACCAATAATCCGGCCCTTCATTTCGTCGCTTGGCAGGTCAACGGTAGTCGTGGTTATTTCCGGAGTGTAAGAGGAAACTAAGCGCTGCATAGCTCCGGTCATTAAGTCTTTAGCTTTTTCGTCTATGGTTTCGCTTGCTTCTCTTTCTAGTTTATTAATGCGGACGAGCAAATCTTCTTTTATTTTTTCCTCCACGTTTTTTAAGAGGACTTCTTTGGCTTCATCCTTTGTCATTTTGGCGATTTTTTCCAATTTCGCCATCTGCTCTTCCCTAATCTGCTTTATTTTTTCTTTTACCTCTTCAACTTTATTAACTTTGTCATAAAGCTGCTGCTGCTTTTCCTGCAATTCAAGCAACTTTTGGGAAAAAGCCGTTTCTCTTTTTTCTAACCTGGTCTGCAGGTCGTTTATTTCCCGCCGGCGCTGGTTTTCTTCTTTTTTAGACTCCTCAATGATTTTTAAAGCTTTATCCTGGGCAACGAGTAATAACTCTTTTTGCTTGGTCTTGGTTTCGTTAAGAATTTTTTCCGCCTTGGCCTCGGCGCTGTTAATCTGGCCTAAAGCTTGCTTTTTCCTTAGCCAATAGCCAATAAAAAAACCGCCCACAGCCAGAATAAGGTAAATTACATATTCCATAGAATTTAATTCTGTTGTTAGGAGGCCCTATTTAACTATTTTTTCGCAACCCAATAAGCCTTAAATCTTTAAGGCCGACAAACGATTTTTTGATTTTTGTTCCAGAGAATATTCTAGAGTAATTAGTTATTTTCACAAATTTATTGAGTTTGTCCGGTGATTATTGGAAAAAATTTTTTAAAATTGTTCCTTTTTCCTAACAACAATGATTCATTAATAATTTAAGTTTGTAAAATTATCTTAGCATAAGATTTAAGGTTTGTAAAGAGCTTGAAAAACCGAGGTTGAATAAGAGAGAAAGGATTATCACATTCTGAAATATGGGGACTTAGTCGCCTCCGTGGCGACTAAGTCCCTAAACTTGCTCGTAAACAGCGAGATTAAACTAAAAGGAGCTTAACTCCGAAGCTTCGGAGTTAAGCTCCTGATAAAGAAATAAAAAATTATTTCGTAATTATTTTATCAATGATTCCGTATTTTTTCGCTTCTTCCGCGTCCATAAAACGGTCGCGGTCAGTATCTTTTTCAATCGTCGTAATTTTTTGCCCGGTATGGAAAGCCAGGATTTTATTCATCTTATCCCTGATTTTTAAAATATGCTCGGCCCGGATTTTAATATCCGTGGCCTGGCCTTCGGCTCCGCCCATAATCTGGTGAATCATAATTTCCGAATTGGGCAAGGCAAATCTTTTTCCCTTGGCTCCTGATGCCAGTAAAGTCGCGCCCATTGAAGCGGCCATGCCGACGCAGATAGTGGAAACATCGGATTTAACATATTGCATCGTATCGTAAATCGCCATGCCGGCCGTAACGGATCCACCAGGGGAATTTATATAAAATTTAATGTCGCGGTCTTTGCTTTCCGCATCCAGAAATAAAAACTGGGCGATAATAATATTGGCAACATGGTCGGTTATGGGTTCGCCTAAAAATATAATCCGGTCTTTTAAGAGCCGTGAATAAATATCATAGGCCCGTTCCACATGGCCGTCTTTTTCTATAACAGTTGGGATTAGAGGCATATTTTTGAAAATTAAAAATGAAAAATAAAAAATAAAAAATGTTTATTTCACGTTTAAATTGTATAGAAAATTGGATAAAATGTCAATGGTTGACAGGATTTTTTATTGTGCTATTATGTATTTAGCAGTTTAAAAATTACAAAACCAATGAAGCGTGTCCCGAAGCAATTCGGGGTTGGGCACGCCAAGGTGGTCTTTGCGCGAGTGAAGACCCGGTTGCCTCCGTAATCATAGGCTAACTGATGTTACCCGCAAGGGCAAAGTCAGTAAAAGTGTCCGCCAAATTTTTGCGCACAAAGATTAGGCGGGAAAAAGGGTGGTACCACGTAAAGCAAAGCTTTCCGTCCCTTGAATATAGTTTTTTCTATATTTAAGAGATGGGAAGCTTTTTTATTTTCCTAAACCTAAAATCGTTCATTTTAACAGAAGGAGGATTTATTATGGATGTTAAGACTTGTCCTGATTGCGGAGTGAAGATGGTTAATGGCTCTTGCCCGGAATGCGGCCGGGCAGAAAAATCGACGGAGAAAACGGCTGAAGCCAAGCCAGAACCCAGTAAAGGATGGGGAAATAATGGGAAACAAAAATGGCCTTTTGGTCCCAAAAAACCTCTTTCGCCCGGTATCTGCGGCTGATAATCAAGGAGGGAGTTCGTGGCTACGAAATGCAGTTTACACGGTGAAAGAATCAAAACGTTCTATTTGCCCGGCGGCAAACCCGTGAAGCGTTGCCCGAAATGCGACAGGATTGCCAGAATGAAAAACCACCAAAAAAGAAATGGTGAGAAGTAAACCCCGTTAGAAATTCTAGCGGGATAAACCCCTCCGAAATTATTCTAAAATCTAACCCTAATGTAAACCTCAATAGAAAATCGTATCTTTCTAACGGGGTAAATTGGCTATAGGCAGAGATGAGACAATGTCTTGTCTCTGCCTTTTCTTTTTCTTGCCTAAAACCAATAATTAAATTACAATAATAGTATAACTTTTACTATAAAAATATGCCTAAGCCAACAGTCTTTTCCGGAGTCCAGCCGAGCGGTAATCTGCATCTTGGTAATTATCTGGGCGCGATTGCCCAATGGGTTGTAATGCAGGAGAAAAATCAATGTATTTTTTGCGTGGTTGATTATCATGCCATTACGGTAAAGCAGGGGCCGGAAGTGTTAAAGAAAAAAATTATTGAAGTGGCCAAGATTTATTTAGCTTCCGGTATAGACCCGAAAAAATCAATTATTTTTCAGCAGTCTGATATTAGCGCCCATACGGAACTGGCGTGGATTTTAAATTGCGTAGCTCGGATTTCCGACTTGAATAAGATGACCCAATTTAAAGACAAGGCGGGCGAGGGACAGGAAAATGTTGGCGTCGGGCTTTTTGATTATCCGGTTTTAATGGCTTCGGATATTTTACTTTATAATACGGACGCGGTGCCGGTCGGAGAAGACCAGGCCCAGCACGTTGAGCTTTGCCGCACCTTGGCGCGCCGGTTTAATTCGCAGTTCGGAGAGACTTTTAAAATTCCGGCAGTGGTTATCAGGAAAGAGGGGGCAAGGATTATGGGTTTAGACGACCCAAACAAGAAAATGAGTAAGAGCGCGGAGAGCGAATATAATTATGTTGGCTTAACGGACAAACCGAAAGCGGCGGCTAAAAAAATTATGAAAGCCGTGACTGACTCCGGCAAAGAAATTAAGTTTGACGAAAAAAATAAACCGGCTATTTCCAATCTTTTAACCATTTATTCTTTACTAACTGACGAGCCCATGAAAAAACTGGAAGATAAATACAGGGGTAAAGGATACGGCGACTTTAAAAAAGATTTAGCCGAAGTAGTAAAGAAGTTCCTGACGGATTTTCAGGAAAGGTATAAAAAGATTAGCGACAAAGAAGTGGAAAAGATTTTAGAAGACGGAGCGAAGAAGATTAAACCGATTGCGGATGAGACCTTAAAGAGAGTAAAAGAGAAAATTGGAGTGAGCTAGTAGGATTCTTGGGATTCTTGAGATTTTTAGGATTATTGCGAATTTATTTTTTAACAAAAAACACGCGACTTCAATTGCGTGTTTTTTGTTATTTTATTTTTATCCCGCCACTATATACAAAAATTATTGAAGGGCGGGATCCCGCTTAGGCGGTGATATTATTTTATTATTTTGGTTATTTCAATGCTAGCAGGCGCCAATTTTCCACCATCTAAAAGACAGCAGAATCGACATTTCGATTTTTCACCGAATTATCTCCCTAGAAAGGAGGTGATCCATCCACAGCTTCCGCTACGGATGCCTTGTTACGACTTAGTCCTTGTTACCAGCCTTACCTTAGCCCCTGCTTAAAGCGGGGTCTTCGGGTATTGCCGACTCCCTTGACTTGACGGGCGGTGAGTACAAGACCCGAGAACGTATTCACCGTGGCATAGCTGATCCACGATTACTAGCGATTCCGGCT
>JAQTRU010000045.1 GCA_028711655.1 Patescibacteria group bacterium | reverse complement strand
TCTTCTCCTGCTCCTTTTCTTCCTCTTCAATAAAAGGATTGGGAGTATAGGACCTTTCGCTACCTGTGTTGATAAGACCGGGGGTACGACCGTTAAAGCCGGTCGCAACCACCGTTATCTTTATTTCGTCTTTTAACTTATCGTTAACCACTGCTCCGAAAATAATCTTGGCATCTTCGTCAGCCGAAGCTGTGATGACTTTCGCCGCCTCGTTAACTTCGTTCATGCCCAGGCTCGGACCTCCGGTTATGGTAAAGACTATGCCCCGAGCGCCCTCTATAGACATATCGAGCAAGGGCGAACTGATGGCCGCTTTGGCCGCTTCAATCGCCTTGTTCTCGCCCGAAGCTTGGCCGATCCCCATCAAGGCCGAACCGGCGTTAGACATAACAGCCTTAACGTCGGCAAAATCCGCATTGATGATTCCGGGCACGGTAATAATTTCGGCAATGCCGGCCACGCCCTGGCGAAGAACATCGTCCGCCACCATAAAAGCTTCCAGAAGCGAAGTTTTCTTATCTATAACTTGCAACAACTTATCGTTGCAGATCGTGATAATCGTGTCCACCTTATCCGCCAATTCAGTAAGCCCCCTTTCGGCAATATTTTTTCTTTGTCCGCCCTCAAACTGGAATGGCTTCGTAACCACGGCTACCGTCAGAGCGCCCAAGTCTCTCGCTATCTCGGCCACAATCGGCGAAGCGCCGGTGCCTGTGCCGCCGCCCAAACCGCAAGTCACAAAAACCATATCCGAATCTTTCAAAATATCCCTAATCTCATTTTGCGATTCTTCCGCGGCTTGCTTGCCCAATTCCGGATTCATGCCCGCTCCCAAGCCACGAGTAACCGATTTGCCGATATGAAGCTTCTCTCCGGCTTTATTGTAATGAAGGGCCTGGACATCGGTGTTGATAGCGACAAAATCAACCCCCTTTATTCCTCCTTCCACCATCCTGTTGATGGCGCTGCCGCCGCCGCCGCCAACTCCGATTACTTTTATTTTGGCGAATGTTTCGGCCGCTGGTTTTACTTCTGCCATATAATTAGTTAAAAGTTATAAAGTTGTAAAGCAAAAAGCTATAAAAAACTTCAAACTTTATGGACTTTATAAACTTTATGGACTTTATAAACTTTTTACTAATTATATTGTATAACATCATAAAAAAAATGGCAAGACCCCGCTACTTTTGCCACTTATAAGACTGAACAAATTTTTTATACACCCCGTTCAACGCCTTTATACACTCTTTAAACCCTTGGCTAAACCTTTAATTCAAATGCCACCAATTAGTATTCGGAGCATTCGGATTATGGCAGGAAAATTTAAGTTATCAAGGCAGAATTCGGATTAAGGGATTATTAAAAGGTTTAGACCCGCAAAAAGCTAATCCTACTACGGGATAAGGGAAGAAAACCATTTTTTCATTTTATCCACTGTCTTGTCAATCGTTTCTCCGCCGGGCCATTTGCTTCTTTTCCCTCCGGAAAGATGATCTCCCCAGACAACCAAACCCAAGGCGGTTAAAAATTCCAAATCATTGACTTTGTCAATTACCGTGTCAACATTTTTTGTATTGCCCAGGCAGACCGGCAACCGCAATTTTCTCTTTCCGACTTCCACCAAATCAGCCAATTTGGCTCCGCCGCCGACCAAAAAAACTCCTGCCGGAAGCATCCCCGACCGATCAATTTTTTTCAGCTCCTCGTCAATTTTTTCAAAAATTTCTTCCACCCGGGCTTCAATAATTTCAGAAATATATTTTCTGGAAACAAGGCCTATTTCATCATCAACTTCTTCTTCCTTGGCCAACTCGGAAATATCAATCTCGTCTTTCTTGGAAAACTGGTCTGATTTGGCGCTGCCGTATTCCATTTTTATCCGTTCCGCTAAATTTATCGGGCAGCGCAAACCAATAGCCACATCAGACGTGATATGTTCGGAGCCGACCGGCAAAACCGCCGTATGCAAAAGTTCGCCCTCTTCATAAACTGCCAGCCCGGTCGTGGAAGCGCCGATATTAACTATGGCTACCCCCAATTCTTTTTGCTTATTATTGACCACCGCTTCCGCCGCGGCCAAGGGTGATAAAACTAAATCCTCAATATCAAAACCGGTCCGATAAATAGCTTTGGTCAAATTTTTTATTTGGCTGGAAAGGCCCTGGATAATCAAAGTTTCCACCTCCAGCCTGACGCCGCTCATGCCAATCGGATCCTTTATGTCCTCTTGGCTGTCAACCGTGAACTTAACCGGAATGACATGGAGAATTTCGTAATTGGGCGGAACGGACATGGCCCGGGCCGCCTCAATTGCTCTCTCTATATCATCTTCGCTTATTTCCCCGTCACTTTTGCCAACCGCAACCACGCCTCGGCTCTTTACCGCTTTTATGTGAGGATCATTGATACTCACCCAAACAGAGTTTAAAGGCGCGCCGATTAAACGTTCGGCTTTTTCCAAGCAAGCGGAAATGGAAGAAGTGGCGTCTTCTATGCTATTAACTATTCCCCGGTTAATGCCTTCAGCTGAAACCGAAACTGCCCCGATAACTTGCAGCTTCTCCCCTTCTCCGCCCATTACTCTTTGCCCGACTACCAGCCTTACCGCGGTTGAACCTATGTCCAAGCCGGCAATTATGTCCTGTTTCATATTTTTATAATGCGAATCTATCCCGCCTCGCTGAAGACGAGTTCAGCTCGTCGAAGCGGGCGAATTTATCCGAATGTCCGGAATTCTTATAAAAGCATTCGGGGCATTCGCCTGCCTGCCGGTAGGCAGGGATGTAATTCGGGTTAATTTGGATTATATTACTATTATACTAAACTTTTTTGGTTTTGCCAACTAAAATAGACCCAAATACCAATTGACTATTCTGTCCCCGAAGAAAAGAGTAAAAATCGTGGCGCTGGAAAGAAAAACGCCCAAAGGAATCTCTGATTTCCATTTTTTCTTTTTGAAAGCGATGAGTCCCAAGCCAATGACCGAACCGGCAAAATAAGCCAACAAAATGGCCAAAATTAAATGGCTGGCTTGCCCTAAAGCCAAACCCATTAATAAGCCAAGCCTGATATCGCCGCCGCCGATCCACCGACCGCGAGAAACAAGAAACTGGATAAGAAAAAAGCTAGCCCCTATTGCTCCGGTAATTACCAAGCTTAACCAATTTACTCCCAAGGCTAAATTAAAAATAAAAACCGCCAAACAAGCGGGCAAAGTAACTTTGTCTAAAATCAAATACCAGCGCAGATCATAAATAAATATGACAATCATCACCGCGATTATAAACCAATCCTTCAAAATTAAAAGTAAAAAGTTAAAAGTAAAAAGTAATTGAAAACCTGCCTGCCGGTAGGCAAGGTTAAAAATTGCCCGCCCCGCTTCGCTTGCCAAGTCTGGGAAAAATTGAAAATTAGGAAGTAAGGCAGAGGCAAAAGTCTTAAAATTTAAATAAAAAGACAAAACAAATAAAACCCCTGCCACTAGTTCGACGATTGGGTATTGCCAGGAAATTTTCCCGTGGCAATGGCGGCATTTCCCGCCCAACAGAATAAAACTCAAAATAGGAATATTGTCATGCCAGGCGATTGGCTGGCGGCAGGCCGGGCAATAGGAACGGTTCCACATCCCCTCCTCTTTGTAAAGGCGCCAAACCAAGCAGTTTAAAAAGGAGCCGACAAGCAGACCGAGAAAAAAAATAAAAAATATAAAAAATAAATCCATGGGGTTGACAATTTTTATTTATTTCAAACATTTAAGTTCAAAATAAATTTCATCATAAATGTTAAATAAAAAATGGTTGAATAAAGGCTTTAGGGGAATTAAATTCCTGAAAAAATGCTTCCAATCTTTGAATTTTTTATGGGCGATGAGTTTTACGGAGATTATTTCAAAATTGGCCTTCGTATAATAATGGTAGGGATGCTCACTCGCAAAATAATCAAAGCTTGACTCGGTAAAAAATTTTTTATGGGTCGGATCGGTAAAAGCGCCGCTGCTCTTGTAATAAGGAACGCGGATCTCCACCCGGGCGCCCGGCTGGCAAATCCTAAAAATTTCCTCCATGACTCTCACGGTATCCTCCAGGTGCTCCAAAACATTATCCATTAAAATTTCTTGCGCGGAGTTATCGGCGAAAGGGTAAGGAAATTTATTCAAATCGTGAATAACATCAACCGCCGGAGTTTTAAGCCTGTCTACGCCCAAAAAACCGTCAATTCTTTTTTCTCCGCAGCCTAAATTAATTTTTTTTCCCATATTTTATGGTTCTATCTCTTTTTTTAATTCCATAATAAATTCACTGTCCGCATTAAGGCTCGCGGCCTCATCAATATATTTTGACGCCTCAACCATATCGCCTCTTTCTTTATAGAGGAGGGATAAAGCCAGCGGCCAGGAATAATCCTCCGTATTAAGCATATAACCCCTTTTATTATACCAAATAGCCCTGTCTATGTCTCCCTGGCTATAGTAGGCATCAGCCACTTTTTTGTAAAGACGCAAATAAAAGGGATTGAGTTTCAGCCCCTGCCAATAATAATCTATGGCCATGTCCCAGTCTTCTTTATAAGCGAAAGCCATCCCCATCATCTCAAAAAGGCGCGCTTGCTCCGATTCTAATTCTCTCCTGTGCTCACTATTAAGGTAGGGGCTGTCTAAAGAGGGAAGGGCGCCAACGGCTTTGGAAAAATTAGCCATTGCTGCCTCATAATCTTCCTGCCAAAGCTTCATTCTTCCCAAGTCCTCATAGGCGGTAGTGACAAAGGGATTTGTTTTGATCAAGCGCTTATAATCTTCTTCCGCCGCCCCGTAGTAAACCGGGTCAATATAATAACCAAACAGGGATTTGGCGTGGGCGATATGAGTCCAGGTGTAAAACCCGTATTCCCGGGGACCGACGGAATTAGCCATGCTCATGACATTATCATACAGGTCGCGCCGGCTTTCTTCCGACTCTACGGCCTCAAAACAATTCAGATTGTGGTAAATATAGCGCTCTTTGTAAAAAGTGCTTATCGGATTTAAAAAAACGGTTTTCTCCATATTATCCAAAATTTGGCGGCAATCTTTTTTTGCCTCCGCTTTTTTTACTTTCATATAGTAGTAATCGGCCCGCCAGGCGTTGATATTATAATAATAAACCAAAATAACGCCTAAAAAAAACATGGCCAGCCAGATTAGGGCCAAAGAAACCGGCCTGAAAAATCGGCTTCTTTCTTCTTCTGCGCGGCCGGAGGAAGAATCGGAAAAAACAATAACCGCCAAAAGGGCGAGCATAAAATAAAAACAAATATAGCCAACCGTTAAAGAAAAACTTAAAAGACTATTGATAAAATAACCGGCCAAGGCGGCCAAAATAAAAATAATCAGCCAAAATTCTTTGGCCAAGGAAGGTCTTCTTAAATATTCAAAAGCGGCCGCTAAAATATAGCCGACAAAGAGAGCGAAGGCAAGCAGGCCGATTAGGCCAAATTGTAAAACCGTATCAAAAAAGGCATTATGGGCGCGATCCGGAAAAGTATTTATTTTTTCAAATATCCCCCATTCCGGCCGATAATATTCAACAAAAATATCGGGCAGAACTTCCGGCCCGTAGCCGAAGAGTTTCCGCTGCCAGCCGCCTTTTTTAAAAATCTCCCAAGACGCTTGCCAATAATAAAGCCTGATCTTGTTTGAGCCGCTTTTAAAATCAAAAATGCTTTCCACCCTATTTGCTATATTTATTTCTCCCGGCTCCAGCAAAACGCTGCCCTTAAAATAAAAAATGTTAAGGCAGGCTATGGCGATAACTCCGAACAAGCCCAGACCGACTAAACTCCAGGCTATTTTTTCCTTTTTTTTCGCGAATAAAATCAAAACGGGAAATAGCGCCGCGCCGGCCGCTAAACCCAGCCAGGCCGAACGGTTATAGGTAAAAATCAAGCAGGTTAACTGGGCAACCGCCAGAATAACCAATAAAAAACGGCTAAGAAAACGTCGCTTTAAAAAAATTAAGCTGAAGACGGTAAGGGGAATAACTATGATTAAATATTGGCCAAAAAAATTAGGCTGGCCCAGGGTAGAGAAAATACGGCCGATATAAGTGACTTTTTCTTTCCAATCCAGGGGGTCAAGATTGAAATATTGGAGCAGGCCGTAGAAGCAGACGGGAATTGAGGAAAAAACCAATGCCTCCACGGCTCTTTTCACCCTTGGCCAACCCCTCATCAAATTTAAAGCCAAAAGGATGAAAAACAACCAGTAATGGAAAAAATTGTAAAAACCCTGTTGCCGGCCGTAGCTTCCCCAAAAACTCAAAGCGGGGTGAATTGAAAAATAAGTGGAAGCTAAAAATGACAAGCCGAGCAAAGCTAATAATAAAAACAATTTTCGGGGGAAACGCCGATGGCCGGTTCCTTTAATAAAAATTTTGGCCGCAAAAGCCAAAAGGGAGATCGTCAGAAGAATTCTGAAAATAACCGCTTTATTAAGTTCAAAAACATTATAATTTTCCTGAACAAAAGCGAAATAAACCGGAGTAAAAAAAATTATACCCAATAAAGAAATTTCTCCCAGATAATCGCAAATTTTTGCAATTTTGTTGGACATAAATTTAATATTCTACTAATTTCAAATTACAAATTACTTACAGCCGGCGAGCAGTATCAACTTCTTAATTTAATCTTAAGCGATATGTTGCAAACCGTAAATTATACTAATAATTAGTATAGCATTGTTTCCGCCTATAAAAAACTCTCTTTCTTTAAAGAAAGAGAGTTTTTTATTTAAACCCCAATGGGATTTACTGAATTTACTCTAATTAGCAATTCCGGCCGGAGTGGCTTGCTTGGTGCCGGCAGTCAAACCGCCGGTTGCTCCGCCAAGGCAATAAGTAATGTGGTAAGAAGAGCCGCTGCCGTCCTGCGTATAAACATAATTGGCGTCCGGGCAACTACCGTCGTTTCTCGGAGAAGGATTGCTTGGTAGAACTGCCATGTAGGTGGTGCCACTATAGGAGATTGAACCTGTGCCAAAAACCACTGCTCCTGCTGTTGGATATGAATTGGCGTCGTTATAATAGAGCTCAAGAGCTGTTTGAACCTGTTTTATGTCAGATACCCGCTTGGCGTCTCTTGATTTTTGCCTGGCGTTATTCAGGGCTACCACGGCCAAAGTTGACAATAAGCCAATGATGGCGATAACGACCAATAACTCAATTAAAGTAAAACCTCTTTGTTTTCTCATATTTCACCTCCCCTCTTTATTTCCCTTGAGTCACTGGCTTAATCCCAGGAATTAAGATAGCGACCGGGAGAATAATTTATTAATTTTAATTATATCTTAAATATTAAAGAAGCGCTTATCCACATTATACCATAAAAAAACAACAACCCGCAAAAATTCCCTGAAATTATTCCGATTTCCTCCTCCGGCTTTTTTTAATTTTATAAATTAAAATAAATTAGCCTCCTCGGATATTGGAAACTTAATAATAAAAATTTGCCAAAATTAAATTTAATTGGAAATTCCGGCCGGAGTGGCGCGCTTGGTGCCGGCAGTCAAACCGCCGGTTGCTCCGCCAAGGCAATAAGTAATGCTGTAAGAAGCGCCGCCATTGTTCTGGGAATAAGCGTAATCAATATTCGGGCAACTACCGTCATTTCTCGGAGAAGGATTGCTTGGTAAAATTGCCATGTAGGTAGTAGCGGGCGAGCCGTAAGAAATTGAGCCGGTGCCAAAAACCACTGCTGCTGTTGCGGGATATGAATTGGCGTCGTTATAATAGAGCTCAAGAGCTGTTTGAACCTGTTTTATGTCAGATACCCGCTTGGCGTCTCTTGATTTTTGCCTGGCGTTATTCAGGGCTACCACGGCCAAAGTTGACA
>JAQTRU010000044.1 GCA_028711655.1 Patescibacteria group bacterium | reverse complement strand
TCGTTTTTCAACCATGATTACTCATGGAAGCTGCGTTATGCCGTCGTGCACTTCTCTGTGGCAATTAGAACAAAGAAAAACGCATTTATCCAGTTCATCTTTCACTTGCTCCCAGCTTCTGGTATACCCTTTAGCGGAAATACCAAAATCTTTTTTGCTGGAATCAAGATGGTGAAACTACAAAGCGTTAATGCTTTTCCTATAACCACAAATTGCGCATCTACCGCCCTTATACTCTATAGCCATCTTTCTAATCATTTTTCTTCTCTTATCTACGGCTCTTTTCAAGTATTCGGCGCGGTCGGCATATTTCCTTTTATCTTTTGCCATAACTCTATTATAGCAAAGATTTTGTGTTCACAGCCAACTGCGCTACCGCTGCGCTACCCGGGAAAAATTAATTTTAGATTTAAGAATTATGAATTAAGAATTACGAATTTTGTTATTCTATTATAATAAATTCTCTTTACATGTCAAAATTTTAAGTTCTTAAATCGTAATTCTTAATTCTTAGAAATCTCGCAATTTCTTCAAGCCGTCGTGTTTTCTAATGCGCTCCAGGGCCTTGGCTTCAATCTGCCTAATGCGTTCGCGGGTAACTTCAAACTCCTGCCCCACTTCCTCCAAGGTGTGAGCCACGCCGTCAATCAAACCAAAACGCATTTCCAGTATTTTCTGCTCGCGGGGGGACAAAGTTGCCACCACCTCTTTCACATAATCTTTCAAGAGTTGCAGGGCGGCGGACCGGTCCGGAGTGACATTTTTCACGTCCTCAATAAAATCTTCCAAAGTGGAATCCTCTTCATCCTCGCCCACGGTTGTCTCCAAAGAAATAGTATCCTGGGAAATTTTTATAATATGCCTAACTTTATCTATATCTTCGCCCATCTCCGAAGCGATTTCCTCCGGCATCGGCTCCCTGCCCAGGTCTTGGATTAAGCGCCGCTCCACCTGCGTAAATTTATTAATGGTTTCAACCATATGGACCGGAATGCGGATGGTGCGCGACTGGTCGGCTAGAGCGCGGGTGATTGCCTGTCTGATCCACCAAGTGGCGTAAGTTGAAAATTTATACCCCTTGCGGTATTCAAATTTTTCTACGGCCCGAAACAAGCCGATATTTCCTTCCTGAATTAGGTCTAATAG
The DNA here is from genome assembly GCA_028711655.1 of Patescibacteria group bacterium. NCBI lineage: Bacteria > Patescibacteria group bacterium. Next base: position 6,986 of record JAQTRU010000044.1, on the reverse strand, counting down.
GCTCAAACCTTTGGCGCCGACAAATTTTTTGGCAATAGAAACGACCAAGCGCAAATTAGCTTCAATTAATTTCTTTTCCGCTTCTTTATCTCCCTTTTCTTTCCGTTTGGCCAATTCAACTTCTTCTTCGCCATTAAGCAGGGGGACGCGCCCGATTTCCTTCAAATACATCTGGATGGAATCGGAATTTAATTTTAATAAATCAACATTCTTGGCGCTGTTAGCCAAGGCTTTCTTGTCCGCTCCGGCCTTCTTTTCTCCTCCCTTTTTGCCTTTTTCCTCCTCAAAATCCAAAAATTTTCCCGCATCTTCAAATATTTGGACGCCGCTTTCCTGCAAGCGGCTTAAAAAAACCTCATAATCAAAAACATATTCCTCTACTTCCGGGAATAAATGCAGCAATTCGGTTTCTGTTACAAAACCGCGCATCTTGCCTTTCCTGATTAAATTTTCCAGACTCTCTCCGGTCGGTTTTATTATTTCCGCCGGAACGATCATTTTTTTTCTAGCAACTCTTTTTTTCTCCGCTCGCTTCGCCGCCGTCTTTTTTCTGCTAAAAACCTTGCCCTTTTTGCCACGGATAACCTTCCCCTTTTTCGCCCTTTTTTTCCCGATCTCTCGGGTTTTCTTCGCTTTTTTTGGTTTTTTACCAGCCAAAGATTTTTTTCTGCTCTTTGCCTGCCTCGCCTGCCCCGCCGTGGCGATGGCCTTAGCGGTTTTCTTTTTCCTTTTATTTTTCATATTTTAATTTATGAATTCGTAATTGCTAATTGATAATTCGTAATTTAATTTATTCCCCGATCTCTCTTATCTCGTCAGACAGCATTTTTAATTCTTCCATCAATTCCCCCGCTTTCTCCGCCTCGCCGTCATCTTCGCAACGGCCAATCGTTTTTTCTATCTCTTTCATCCGGCATATCAAATAATGCTTTTTTAAGGCCATAACTATCTTTATAGTTTCTCCTTTGGCTTTTTCCTCGTCTAGGTCGTAAAATTCTTTATCGCCCAAAAGAACCAGCCGGTCCAATAATTTAAGCTGGTTACCGCCTTCATTTCCGGGCGGAAGAGAAGAAGAATTCTTTAAAAACCACTTTTTTAATCCTTCATAGTCAAAATCTGAAAAAATTTTCGCTTTCTCCGCTTCATTTTTATTGCTAATAACCTTATTATAGTAAATTATTAAATCCCTGTAAAACAATTTATTGGCCGAACCGACGATCTGGTCAGGCTGAATATGGTCTGTGATATAAGCAAGTAGGCCGGAGAATCTTATGCCTAGGGCCAACATCAGTTCAGAAAGCAATTCCTCCCGGCTTTTTCTAGGGCTTAGATTTGTTTCATCCTTTTCCGGCTTACGGCCGGCCGGCCGGCCGTCTTCTTTGTTCTCCAGTTTTACAAGAGTCTCCCGGAGAAGGCTTTCCGACACCTCAATTTTTTCCGCCAATTTTTTGAGCCAAAAGTCTTTTTCTATCCTATTGCCTAATTTTGAAAGAACCGGCAATATTTTTTTAACCGCTTGGCGCTTGTCTGCCACTTCTTCCAAATTCAAGCCGGAAAATATCTTGCCAAAATAATATTCCATTATCGGCTTGGCTTGGACAACCGCCTTTCTCCATTCTTCCGGGCTGGTTTTTATGCATTCGTCCGGATCTTTTCCAGAAGGGATAATTATTAATTTTATATTCATCTCCGCCTCCATCGCTTCCCTGATTCCGCGGTCAGCCGCCATCTGCCCGGCCTGATCCATGTCAAAGCCCAGAGCAATATTTCCGGTATAACGCTTTAATAATTTAACCTGTTCTCCGGTCAAGGCCGTACCTGAAGAAGCTATAACATTCTTAAAATTATTCTGATGGGCCGTAATCGCATCCATCTGGCCTTCCACAATTACGGCCAAATCTTCGCTCTTTATCGCCATTTTGGCTTTGTCCAAACCGAACAAAATCCGGCTCTTGTCATAAATCATTGTCGCCGGGCTGTTTATGTACTTGCCCATTTTTTCCGTGTTTTCCTTGTCCGGCCTGACCCGCGCCGAAAAAGCCACAACCGCCCCGTTTATGTCAAAAATGGGGAACATTATCCGATCGCGAAAGCGGTTATAAAACTTCGCGCTGTTGTCTTTTTTTGTGGAGAGACCAGCTAAAAATATTTCATTCTCGCTATAGCCCCTGGCTTTAAGCATATTTATTAAATCGTCCCAGGAATCCGGACTATAGCCTATCTGCCAAAACTCAATTGTTTCTTCTTTCAGGTCCCGGCTGGTTAAATATTCCCTCACGCTTTTAGCTTCTTCTTTTTTTAAAGCTTTGCGGTAATAGTCAGCCGCCGCTTCCATAATATCTAAAAGCCGGTTTCGTTGCGAAGTTAGTTTTGGATTCTGCCTCTCCAGGGTTACTCCCGCTCTGGGGGCAAGATTGCGCAAAACTTCGGCAAAGCCCAACCCCTCAATTTCCATTATAAAAGAAAAAACATCCCCGCCCCGGCCACAGCCGAAACAATGCCAAATCTGCTTTTCCGGAGAAACTATAAAAGACGGGGATTTTTCCCGATGAAAGGGGCAAAGCGCCCGAAAATTTATTCCGGCCGGCTTCAGGGGAATATATTCCCTGATTATTTCCACAATATCCAGCCGCGATTTTATTTCCTCAACCTGATCCATCTTAGAAAATTAAAAATGAAAAATTAAAAATGAAAAATGCGACGCAACAAACTCTTTTTTAGCTCTGGTTCGGCTTTATTATCATACTCTCCCTGCCCCATCCTGTCCAACGGATCCGTGTTTCCCGCAGCCTTGGCGAAAATGTTCTGGCTATCGCCTAACATTCCTTTTAATCTGGCGATCTCTGATTCTACCTGCTCTCCGCCATACTCGGCGTTGTGCTTGTGAGCGCCGGCGTAGCTGGCTTGTTTTTGGTCCAAATGCAGATTAAAAATAACCTTTCCGTTTTCTTCGATAAAATACATATGGAAACGAGGGTAAAAATTGCTCCCCAAACGACGAACAAAACTTTCCTGGCCGCTTCTTCTGTCTCTTATATAAGCATATCCGACACGACGCAACCACTGCTCCGGCGCCGTATCAAGCTCACTTTTATTTATTATTAACTTCATAAATCAGTAATATAATTTTAAATTTTAAGTTTTAAATTATAATTAAATTTTAAATGACTAAATTTTAATTGTTTAATTTTGACATCCGTCGTAATTTAAAATTTAAAATTTGTTATTTAAAATTTCTATACCATTCGACATGCTTTCTTCCAACTCTCCTTATATAATTCCAACGTCTCCTCCTTGCTCGGCAATTTCTCTACGGCCCTTTTTGCGCCTTCTCCCAGCCTCTTTCTTAAATTTTCATCCCCCATTATCCTACGCATAGCTTCTTCCAGTTCTTTCCGGCCGCCAACCGGAATTATTATACCTGACTCGCCGTTTTTTATCACTTCGCCGGCGCAGCCCACGTCAGTCATAATTATGGGCAAACCGAAACTCGCCGCTTCTATTATTACCATCCCCCAGCCTTCATAATTTGAAGTGAGCAAGAGCGCGTCGGCTTGAGCGTAAAATTTTTCTAAATCGCTTTGCCAGCCTAAAAAAGTCACATAACGCGCAACACATAACGCGCAACAAATTTGTTCTAGTTTTTTCCTTTCAGCGCCGTCACCGACAACCAAAAGTTTTGTCCCGGGAAATTGTTTAACTATTGTAGCTAACGCCTCAATCTGCATTTCAATATTTTTAACGGGCACTAACCTGCCAACCGTTAAAAAGATAAATTTGTCGTTATGTGTTACGCGTTCCACGTTATGTGTTACGCGTTCCACGTATATCGGCACGACCGTAATCTTTTCTTCTTTAACCCCAAAATTAGAAACTAATTCTTTTTTTAGCCTTTGGCTGACCGTTCTGACAGCGTCTGCCCGGGGAATAACAAATTTAGCTATCATTTTTCGCCAGCCGAAAAATTTTTCAAAACCATGAATCTGGATCTCTAAACCGATTTTAAATTTACGCGCCAGTTTCAGGGTCAGCCAGCCCAGAAAGTATTGGTCCTGAACCGTAATTAAATCATATTTTTCCTCTTGTAATAATCTTTTGGCCAGCCGGAAAACCCGGAAAAGCTTTATGGCCTTATTACTACCCCCTTGGCCATAAACCCTTACTTTGTCCGACAAAACCCTTTCTTTATCTTCTTGGGCCGGCACGACCACAGTATATTTTTCAACCATTTCCCCATATTCAAAGGCCCGTCCAGCTAAATGGGAATTCTTATTTAAAATTGAATTATCCAAGCCTAGGCTTAAAATTTTCATTTTTATAAATTTTTAAAAAAATTATAATGGTCTCGGGCCAAATCAATCTTGCCTCTTTCCGTGTTTATTGTTTTAATCTCCCTTAGATAGTTATCATAATTATTTCCGTCTAAAAGACGAACTATCTTTTCTTTTATATCGTCCCCATTAAAAGGATCTATAAAAATAAGTTTTTCTTTGTATGTATTGTAAAAACCGCATTCGCGAGTAACTAAAACGGGCTTTTTTAGTTTTAAACATTCCAATACTAAATTCGGGCTTATTTCCGTTATTGAAGGCGCTAAAACTAAAAAACTGCCGAAAATCTCTTCGGCCAATTCCGGCCAAGCCAGTCTTTTTTTGAAACTAAGCCGATTTTCAATCTTTAGCTTTCTCGCCAGTTTTTTTAAATTTTCTTCTTCCGGCCCTTCGCCAATAACCAGTAAATTAATCTCTGGCAGGCGCTTAACCACCTCAAAAATCTTAGCAAAATTCTTTAATTTAATCAGCCTTCCGGCAAGTAAAATCCGCCTGCCGCCACCGAACAGCTTTTCCGGCGGAATAAATTCGGGAAAAATATTATCAATAACAAAAACCTTCTCCGGTTTAACTTTTAAATATTTCTCATAAATTTCTTTCTGCCACAAAGTAGAAAATATTATTTTATCGCATTTTGACAAAACAAATTTATAAACATACAAAAAAAATTTTTCAGAAAAATTTTTTTGCTCCTCGTAATATCGGCTTAAAGGCTTATCCGTCCAGCCGTTATCATAAGCTTTCTCCCACAAAAAATCTCCGCCTAAACGGACAACTAATTTTGTTTTTGGCTTTAAAAACTTAACTAAAGCGCATGGCAGGCCGACGCTCACTAAATCGTGGGCGTAAATTATATCCGCCCGGCCGGCCAATCCTAAAACCTGCCAGAAATATTTGAAATAGCGAAAAATAATATTCTGCTTCCGGCTAACCTTGAAAACTTGGCTCCCATTGCTTTCGATCCCCGCCTCGCCATAAGTGACAACCTTGACTTCGCACCCAAGCTTAGGCAGCTCTTCGCACAAAGTTTTCGTGTAAGTGGCCGGCCCGCCGATATCCGGCGGGAAAATGCCGGTGGCAATTAAAATTTTTAAACCTTCTCCCCCGTACTTTTTCCTTTCTATTCTTTTCTTTTCAAAAATTATAAAATTATAAATTAAAAAACTGCCAGAACCCAAGAGAATTCCCATTATTATCTGGGCCGAAATGTACATTATGCCAAATTTATCAACTAACAAATACATGCCGCCGGCGTTAAACAGTAAATTTACCACCCCGACAATAAAATATAAAGATATCTGCCGATAAATTTTTTTTCGGCCATTATCGCGGAAAGTCCAGAACTTCTGCAAAGAAAAGCTTATTAAAAAAGCGACAACAAAAGCCAAGCTGGCGGAAATCACATACCAGATGCCAAAAACATCAGTAAAAATATAAAGGCAACCCAAATCAACAACAGCGGCTGTCCCGCCGGAAATAATGTATTTTACAATTAACTTATATTTTTCCAGCCAACTGTAAATATTGGGGCAAACGGAGTTAAAAATTTTTTTACAGCTTCGGTAAATATCAAACATAAAAAATCTAGCTTTAAAAACTCATAAATATTTTTTCCATCTTTTTCGCAATTCCCTCCCAATCGTATTTTTCCTCAACCATTTTTCTGGCGTTGTCTGCCACTTTCTTCACCTCTTCTTCATTTTTTCCGTCTAAAATCCATTTTATTTTTTCCGCGATGCTTTCCGGATCCCTGACCCGGCAAAACCAGCCGGTTTCACCATCTGCCAAGAAATCCGGTATGCCGCCAACTGGCGTGGCAATAACCGGCGTTCCGGCCGCCATGGCTTCCAAAAAAACATTGCCCAACCCTTCGGAAAGGGACGGCCGGCAGAAAACATCGGCCAAAGCGTAATATTTCGGCAACTCTTCCGGCGCAATAAAACCCAAAAAAATCACCTTGTCGCTGATTCCCAATTTCTTGCTTCTTGCTTCCAGCTTCTGCCTCTCTTCGCCATCGCCGCAAATCAATAATTTCGCTTCCACGCTTTTTATCGCTTCAATCAAATCGCCTACCCCGTTCTTTTTTACTAGCCTTGAAACTGTAATTATCACTTTTTCATCCTCCCCAATCCCCAAACTCTTTTTAAATTCGTGATTCTTAATTCTTAATTCGTAATTCTTAATTCCCGTGTCCACTCCGTTCGGCACAACTTCTATCGGGCAAATTGCTCCCATCTTTTTCGCCCAATCCTCCAGATAACGGCTTATCGCCTGGATATAATCGGCTCTCGCAAAAATATTTTTGAACCTTTTTTTTATAAATATGGTTTTGCGCTCCACTTCGGTCAAATCATCCCCTTCTTGCAAAGTAAGCAAAAATTTAACTTCAGGGTTTTCCTTTTTAAAAGTTTCCGCGGCCAAGCCGCCAAAACTCGCCATAATTGCCCAAACAGCATCGTATTTATTTTTTTCATGCGATTTTTTGGCAAATTTCGCCCCTCCAAAAGCCAGCCAAAGCTTATCAAAAATCGGCAAACCAATGCCGATCCGGTACACGTTAATATTGCCCAGCCGTTCAAACCTGGGCAGTTTCCTGTCCATTCTGGCCGTTATCATATCAAACTCTATATCAGAAATCCGTTCGGTTATTTCCCG
>JAQTRU010000043.1 GCA_028711655.1 Patescibacteria group bacterium | reverse complement strand
CCTTAAGTTTTTTTGCTTTCAGATGGTAATAATTGCCGTCTACTTTAATTTCAGCTCCTAAGCAGGCAAAGCCCTCCAGAAACAAATCAATCGGCCGGCCGCCGGCGCCAATAACGCAACCGCCGGGGTGGGGAAATTTAACCTCGCCGAATCTGGCCAAAATCGGTCCGACAAACATTATGGAAGCCCGGAATTTATTGGCGAATTCCGGGTTAAGCTCAATTTTGCCGATATCGGCTGTGGAAACTTCAATATGGTCTCCGTTGCGGTTCATTTCCGCCCCCAGGTCAAGAAGCAAATGCAGGGCTTTGTCAATGTCTTCAATTTTGGGCAGATTGGAAATAGAAATTTTTTCTTTGGAGAGGATGGACGCCGGAATAATTTTTAAAGCCGCATTTTTTGCCCCTTTAACCCTTATTTCTCCGGCTAATTTTTTTCCCCCGGTAATTATAAATTTTGACATATTGGAGATAGATAATAAATGGTGAATAATAAAAATTATGTTTATATCATAGCCTATATTCTTCAAAATTTCAACTTGTTGCTAATTTTTTCCATAGGTGGTAAAATTTATATAGGATTTGCCTTTTCGCCTGTTTGCGCGCAAGGAGGGGGAAAGCAAGAAAAATTTAATAAACTAAAGCAAAATCTATGTGGAATTGGATAAAAAATCTTTTCGGAGGCAATAAAAAACAAGAAGGGGAGGTCCAGGCGGATGCGGTAAGCCAGCCAGTGCCGCCAATGCCAGAGGAAGCTGGAGAAGAAAAAAATTCTTCCGGAACAGGAGAAAATTAAAAATACAGAAAAAACAACTAGTCTTTTAAGCAAGGCTGGTTGTTTTGTTTGCTTAACATTATGTTTGTGGATACCCATGCCCATGTCAATTTTAACGCTTTTAGCCAAGACGCCGACGAGGTAATCCGCCGTTCTTTGGCCGGAGATACCTGGATGGTTTTGGTTGGTTCAGAGTACAAGACTTCAAAAAAAGCCCTGGATTACGCCAACAGATACGAGAAAGGTGTTTACGCCGCGGTTGGCCTGCATCCGGTCCATCTTGATGATCTGATGGTTGAGAGCGACGACGAAAACGGAGAATACAGTTTTCGGGCGAAAACCGAGGAATTTAATTATGACAACTATGAAAAGTTGGCCAAATTTGAAAAAGCGGTGGCGATCGGCGAAATCGGCCTGGATTATTATCATATAAATTTGGCCGGAGATGTTTCTGCCATAAAGAAGAAACAGCGGGAAATTTTTGAAAGCCAACTGCTTTTGGCCCGGCATTTGGATTTGCCCGCGATTATCCATTGCCGCCAAGCCCATGACGATATGCTGGCGGTCTTGGCGGATTTTAAAAAGAAGCGCAGAGACATGATTCCGGCCGACCGGCCATGGGGAGTGATGCATTGCTTTTCCGGAGACGAAGATTTGGCTTGGAAATATTTTTCTCTCGGCCTTATTATTTCTTTCACCGGCCTGGTTACTTTCAGCAAGCGCTGGGACGACTTAATCAGGAAAATGCCCCCGGAAAAATTTATGATAGAAACCGATTGCCCCTACATGACTCCGGAGCCTTATCGCGGCAAACGCAACGAACCGCTTTTGGTTAAGCGCGTAGCGGCGCGCATCGGGGAAATAAGAAATTTGAGCCCGGAACGGGTGGGGGAGATTACAACGAAAAACGCCAGGGAATTTTTTGGTATTTGATTAATGATTTTGATGGTATTTATAATTTTACCCGGTTTCCAGATTAATTCGGTTATAGACGTTTATTTTTCCCGCAAATCCACAAATTCACTACAAATCTACAAATACCAAACAGACTATTCCCGCTAGGATTCGTAAATTTGTAAGATTTGTAAGAGATTTGTAGTTTGTAATTATTGTGGATATCTGGCATTGACTTTGGGATATTTGTTTGTTAAGATAAGATTGATTTCAGGAGAAATTACACAATTTTTATCAGATTATCATGCCCCTTAATCCGGATTATGTCCGGGATGATCAGGGGGTCAATTTTTATTTTTAAAAAAAATATTTTTTTGCCGGAAGGGGATGGTCACAAACAGGGACTGCCACCGAACCCCGTATTCGGCCTAAAATTTTAAATTTCGGTAAATTTTAAAATATAGCATATTATTATGGAGGAGAAATTTTTTGGAAAATATAAAAGCATAAGGGATTTGTCCTGGGCGATGGCTCTTTACAGCAGCACTTCAATTTTCGGGCCATTGATAATTATCGGCGGGATCGGCTGGTATTTGGACAGAATTTTTAATACCCGGCCTTGGATTTTACTGATCAGCGTTCTTGTGGCCTTCATCGTTACTAATTTTTTGCTTTTTAAAAAAGTGGCGTTTTTGACGAAATGGATTAAACGGCAAAAGGAATTGGAGAAAAGCGAAAAAAAAGGGCGGGAGAAAAATAATTTAGATTAAAACTATGGAGTTAAACATAAAACTTGCTCCGGATATTCTGTTCCATTTCGCCGGTTTCCCGGTGAGCAATGCTTTTTTTTGGTCTTTGGTTTTGAGTTTATTTTTGATTATTTTTACTCTTTTCGTCCGAAAAAATCTGAAACTGGTGCCTGGGAAACTGCAGAATATCGTTGAGCTTCTTCTGGAAAGCGGTTATTCTTTCGTGAAATCAATAGCAGGCACGGAGAAAAAAACAAAACGGATTTTTCCCTTGGTTTTTACCATGTTTATTTTTACTTTGGCGGCTAATTTGGCTGTTTTTATTCCCGGGCAGTCGGCCATAACGTTGGCCAGGCAGGAGGGATTTGTCCCGCTTTTTCGGGCCGTTATGTCGGATTACAGCATGGTTTTTGTCATGACCATAATTACTTTCTTAACCACCCAGATCGTGGCTATTATGGTTCATGGCCCTTTCGGCTATTTGGGCAAATTCATAAATTTGAAAAATCCTTTGCAGTTTTTTTTAGGGTTCATGGATTTAATCGGCGAATTGGCCAAAGTAATTTCCTTATCTTTCCGTTTGTTCGGGAATATTTTCGCCGGAGAAGTTTTGGGGACGGTAATGCTATTTTTGGCGCCGTTTTTCATCCCTCTGCCTTTTTTATTTTTGGGGCTGTTGACGGCCGTAGTTCAGGCTTTTGTTTTCGCCGTGCTCACCTTGGTGTTTATAACCATGGCTTCGGAAATAGAAGAGGATGAACTGACGGAGAGCGCATCAATTTAAAAAATAATAAAATTCAATAAATTAATATCCGCCAGAGGCGGACTCGCAATATAAAAATTTATGTGGCGGGAAATAATAAAATAATTAATTCTATGATTTTCAATCTTAAAAAATAATTGAGAATTGAAAATTGAGAATTGAAAATTTATTTAATATGGATCCAGAAACATTTAAGTACTTGGGCGCCGGCATAGCCATGGGCATGGGAGCCATTGGACCCGGCATCGGCGAAGGGATTGTGGCCAGTCGGGCCTTGGAAGCTATCGGCCGCAACCCGGAAGCGGCCGACAAAATCACGCCCTTGATGTTCGTGACTATGGCTATCTGCGAATCTACCGGCATTTATTCTCTGGTAATCGCCCTGATTATTCTTTTCGGTTAGAAAATAGAGCCTGTCCCGCCTTTACCTCACCCTAGCCCTCTCCTTAGTAAGGAGAGGGGAGCAAAATGCGGGATGCCTTTATTTTTTAATTTATTTTTTATATGAAGCTATTTCAAGCCTTGGGCCTGGATATTAGAATTTTAATCGCCCAATTAGTTAATTTTGCGGTGCTGGTGTTTGTTTTGTGGAAATTCGGCTATAAGCCGGTTTTAAAATTTTTGGATGAACGGAAGGAAAAAATTGAAAAAGGCGTGGAGGATGCCAGGCGGGCGTCGGAGAGACTGGAAGAAATGGAAGAAAGGGAGGCCGAACTTGTAAAAGCGGCCAAAAAAGAGGCGGCCATGATTTTGGAAAAAACCAAGAAGCAGGCGGAAATTAACCGGCAAAAAATTGTTGACAAAGCCAAGGAAGAAATCGGCCAGATTATTAACCAGGAGAAAGACAAAATAAAACTGGAAAAGGCCGAAACCTTGAAAGAGATAAAAGCTGATATAGCCGGCTTGGTAGCTCTTTCTTTGGAAAAAATTTTGGGGGAGAAAATAAACGGCAAGGAAGACGAAGAATTGATAAAAAAAATTGTAAAAAATTTGAAATAACATGATTTCCGCTGGAAATAGATTTCTAGGCGGGGCGAAAGACACTTAAAAAACAGATTGAAATATTATTATAAATAATTAAAATTTCTAACGGAATGAAGATAACAGCCAAACAATACGCCGTTTCCCTGTTTGAGGCGATAGACCGGGCGGAGGGAAGCAAAATTCGGGATATTATAAAAAATTTTTCAAGAATTTTGGTTGAGAACAATCAAACTTCCCAGCTTGGGAAAATCATAGGGCAGTTTGAGCGGATTTGGGACAAGAAAAACAAGATAGTAAAAGCCGAGATTATCAGCGCTTTGAAGCTAACCCCGGAAACGGAAAAGGCGGTTAAATTTTATTTAAAGAGGACCGCCGAGGGCGGAGAAGTGAAGTTAAGCCAAAAAGTTGATAAAAGCGTTTTGGGCGGGCTAATAATAAAGCGCGACGATAGAATTTTGGACGCGAGTTTAAAAACCAGATTGGCGGAGTTTAAGAATGTTATCGGAAAATAAGATGATAATTGCCAATTGCCAGTAAATATGAACCCCATTGGAAGATGACGAAATTTTTAGCGGGAAAAAGATATTTAAAAATAAATTAAAATATAATATGGAAAAAGAAAACAAGAAAATTTTTAGCGGAGCGAACAAGACCAAGGATTTTATTGTTGAGCAATTAAAAGAGCAGATAAGCGGGTTCAAAGCCGAAACAAAAGAAAAAACTTTCGGACGGGTAATTGAAGTCGGCGACGGCATTGCCCGGGTTTCCGGCTTGTCTGACGCGATGATGTCGGAAATGCTTGAGTTTAAAACTTCGGGCGGAGCGGCTTTCGGCGTGGTTTTGAATTTGGAAGAAGACAGTGTTGGCGCCATTATTCTGGGGGACGCTTCCTTGATTAAAGAAGGCGACGAGGTTATAGCTTTGAAAAGAATTTTGGAAGTTCCGGTCGGCGACGAATTGGTGGGCCGGGTGGTAAATCCTTTGGGCCAGGCTCTGGACGGGAAAGGGGACATAAAGACGAAAAAATCTTATCCGGTTGAAAAAATAGCTCCGGGGGTTATCGCCCGCGAGTCAGTAAAACAACCGGTGCAGACCGGGCTCAAAGCCATTGATTCAATGGTTCCGATCGGCCGAGGCCAAAGGGAATTGATAATCGGCGACCGCCAAATCGGCAAAACCGCCATTGCCATTGACGCGATTATTAACCAAAAGGGGCAAAATATGAAGTGCCTCTACGTGGCGATTGGCCAGAAAGAATCAAAGGTGGCTTCAATTGTGGCCAAGCTGGAAGAATTCGGAGCCATGGCCTATACCACGGTAGTTGTGGCCGGAGCGTCTGATCCGGCGTCTTTGCTCTATATCGCTCCTTACGCCGGTTGCGCTATGGCTGAATATTTTTTGGACAAAGGCGAAGATGTTTTGATAATTTACGACGATTTGTCAAAGCATGCCGTCGCTTACCGCGAAGTTTCCCTGCTTTTGCGGCGGCCGCCCGGACGGGAAGCTTATCCCGGAGACGTTTTTTATCTTCACTCCCGTCTGCTGGAAAGAGCCTGCAAGCTAAACAAAGATCATGGCGGCGGTTCCATCACCGCTTTGCCGATTATTGAAACCCAAGCCGGAGATGTTTCCGCCTACATTCCAACCAATGTTATTTCCATAACTGACGGCCAGATTTACCTGGAGTCGGACCTTTTTTACAAAGGCAACCGTCCGGCCATTAACGCCGGCCTTTCCGTTTCCCGCGTCGGCTCCTCGGCCCAGATTAAAGCCATGAAAAAAGTGGCCGGAAAAATGCGCTTGGAGGCGGCCCAATTCAGGGAGCTGGAAGCTTTTGCCCAATTCGGGTCTGATTTGGACAAAGAAACAAGGGCAAAGCTGGAAAGGGGCAGGCGCATGGTTGAAGTTTTGAAGCAGGACCAGTATGTTCCCATGCCCGTAGGAGCGCAGGTAGTTACCTTTTTTGCCTTGATTTCCGGATTTTTGGATAATGTACCGGTAGAAAAGGTTAAAGATTTTGAAGCCGGCCTTTTAGAATATGTCCAGGATGTAAATCCCGATATAATAAAGGAAATAGAGAAAGCTGGAGAGTTAACCGAGCCCGAAGAGAAAAAATTAGAAAAAATTATTAAAGATTATAAAGATACACTGGATTATTTGGTAAAAGAGGAGAAGGTGAAATAATTATAATCCGAATCTACGAATTAATCCCTGCCTTGCCGGCAGGCAGGCGAATGCTCCGAATTATCAAAGCGAGGCATTCGGAGCATTCGGATAATAATTCGGGTTAATTAGGATTATATCTTTATGGCGAAGACAAAAGAAATCCAAAGAAGAATAAAATCCATAGGCAACACAAAAAAGATAACTCGGGCTATGGAGATGGTGGCGGCGTCCAAGATGAAAAAGGCGGTGGAATCCGTTTTGCGTACCCGGACTTACGCCAATTTAAGTTGGACCACGATTTTAAACCTTTCGGAAGCGGTTAATTCCGGAAAGAGCCTCCACCCCCTTCTTTCCGGCCGCAAGGAAATAAAAAGGGTCGGGATAGTTTTGTTAACCTCCAACCGCGGCCTTTGCGGCGGGTTTAACGCCACTATTATGAACAAAGCGGTTGACTCGGCAAAGAAGCACAAAGAAAATGAAAAAGGAGAAAAAATAGAAAACGAGTTTATTTTGGTCGGAAAAAAGGGCCATTCGGTTTATTCCCGTTTCGGTTATAAAATCGCGGCTGTGTTTGAGAAACACGATACTTGTTCCGAAGTGAGGGAGGTAAGCCCTCTTGCCCGTTTGGTGATTGATGATTTTTTGTCCGGCAAATACGATAAGATTATGGTGGCTTATTCCGATTTTGTGAGCGCTACCCGCCAGGTGCCGCGGGTCAAGCAGCTTCTGCCCGTAGAAATAGAAGCCGAAGAAGAATTTTTGGGAGTAGTCGGAGAAGACACAAGGGTTGGCGTGGACAGAGAATATATAAAAGGCAAGGAAGACAAATATTTGCATGATGAAAAGAAAAATAAATATGTTTTTACCTATGAACCAACGCCGGAAGAAGTTTTAAACGAGATACTGCCAAGAGTTTTGGAAATCCAGCTTTTTCAGGCTTTGCTGGAATCAAACGCTTCCGAACACAGCGCCCGCATGGCCGCCATGCACCAGGCTACGGACGCGGCCGGAGATCTGGTTGACGAGTTGACCTTGTTTTACAATAAAGCCAGGCAAGCCGTTATTACCTCAGAAATCGCGGAAATAAGCGCCGGCGCGAACGCGTTGAAAGGGTAAAATAATAAAAAAATCGTCATTCCCGCGCAGGCGGGAATCTAGACAAAATGTACCAAGAAAAATTATCTTATGTTTATATAATGGCCAGCGGTAAAAATGGCATTTTGTATATTGGAGTAACGGCAGATTTGCAGAATAGAGTTTATGGGCATAAGCAAAAATTGGTTGAGGGTTTTACGAAAAAATATAACGTTGACAATTTGGTGTATTATGAAATATTCGGCGATATTGGAGAGGCGATTATGAGAGAAAAGCAATTAAAGAAATGGAAGAGAGAGTGGAAAATAAAGTTGATAGAGAAAAATAATCCCGGGTGGAAAGATTTATGTGATGAGTTGTTTAAAGAATAAAATATTACCTTCGTCATCCCCGTGAAAACGGGGAGGTAATTTAGAAAGAATCACAAATATCCTTTTGCCAATATCGTTTTCGTCATTCCCGCGTAGGCGGGAATCTAGACAAAATTTTTCTGGATTCCTGCTTTCGCAGGAATGACGAATAAAGAAAAAAGGACAATAAAAAAAGCCACCTCGGAAGTAGTGAGGTGGCGCGATGAAACGATAGTGTTTTATGGAAAAAGGAGTCTTGGGAGATATTCCCAATAGAGGAGAAGAATCATGATCCCAATGCAAACCGCAAGGGGGTAGAGAGATTGATTTTTTTTGTCCGACATGGCGATTCTCCTTTTAAGAAATGAACAAAAAATATTAAAATTATTATAAATAATAATTGTAATAAGTAATATAAAATTATAGCATATAATAAATAATTTGTCAAGCCCTAAAAAATGGGTATACTAAGGCAGTTGGAACAAGAGTAAAATTAAACTAGCTAATAATTAACTCTCTTGTTCTATGATCGCGCTCTTAAACCAGGTCCCTTCTGAGACCAAAATCAGAAAACAATTAAGAAAAA
>JAQTRU010000042.1 GCA_028711655.1 Patescibacteria group bacterium | reverse complement strand
AAAATGTAAAAACAGAGGACGTAAAACCAGAAGAAGAAAAAAAACAAGAAAGACAATCTAATTCTTAGGCAGACTTTCAACTTTATAACTTTATAAACTTTTGACTTACGGGCTATGCCGATTAAGATAAATATTTACAATCAGAAAGCGGAAGTAGTCGGGGAGATGGATTTATCCGATAAGGTTTTTGGCGTACCGGCAAATAAAGGTTTAGTCCATCAGGCGGTGGTGGCCCAGATGGCCAATAATCGCCAAGTATTGGCTCATACGAAAGACAGGAGCGAAGTTCGGGGAGGCGGACGGAAGCCTTGGCGGCAGAAAGGCACGGGCCGGGCCAGAGCCGGTTCAAGCCGGTCTCCGATCTGGACCGGCGGCGGAGTCACTTTTGGGCCGCGCAAAGACAGAAATTTTTCCAAAAATATCAATAAAAAGATGAGAAAGAAAGCGATTCTTATGGTTTTATCCGACAAGGTAGCTAACGGCAATTTTTTGGTTATGGATAAATTGGAGATAGACGAATATAAAACCAAAGTTTTTAACAAAATAATAGGGGGAGCGGAAAAGGTTTTGAATAAAAATTCAAAGCCAGAAATTGTTGCCAAGGAGAAAGGAGAAAAAGAGGAAAAGAAAAACAAAAAAATCAAAAGAAGCGTTTTGATAATCAACGATCCGCGCCAAGACGGGGCAGGCCACCGCCAAGACGGGGCAGGCAGAAAAGATGAGAAAGTTAAATATTCAGGAAGAAATTTAAGCGGAACGGGAATTATTAATTTAGAAAATATAAACATTGTTGATTTGCTTAAATATAAAAATTTAATTTTGACTGCTGAAGGCGTTAAAAGGCTGGAAGAGACATATAATAAATAATATGGGTTTATTCGGGAAAAAAGAGGAAGAAAAAAGGGCGGCCAAAGAGGTTGTTAGATCTGGAAATGGCGAAAAAGAGGAAAAGAAGAAGAGTATGAAGGAGCTTTACGAGGAAAATTCAGCTGTTCCGGTTTCCTCTAAAAAAGTTGAAAAAAACGAGAAAACAGAGGAAGAGGGAAGAAAAAATAATTTCTCCGGGGCTTATAGGATTTTACTTAAACCGCTGGTTACGGAAAAAGCGACTAATTTGGGCGTTTTGAATAAATATGTTTTTGCGGTTTCTTCGAAGGCCAATAAAATAGAGATAGCCAAAGCGGTTGAAGAAGTTTATGGCATAAAACCGGTCAAAGTTAATATAATAAAAGGAAAGGGAAAAACTATACGCAGCGGCCGGATTTTTGGAAAGAGAAAGGATTGGAAAAAAGCGGTCGTGGCCCTGCCGGAGGGCAAAACAATAAAAATTTACGAAGGCGTGTAAATATACGAAGGATACGAAGCGGCACGAAAGAAACGAATAAACATTAAAAGATTTAAAATAATTCGTGTTATTCGTCTAATTTCGTTTAATTAGTGTAAATATGGGAATAAAGAAAGTAAAACCAACCACACCCGGAAGACGTCAAGCCACTTTTGATGATTTTTCTGATATTACCAAAAGTAAACCGGAAAAAAATTTAATAGTAATTAAAAAGAAAAAAGGCGGCCGCAACGCCCAAGGTAAAATTACCATAAGGCACAGGGGCGGCGGGGCCAAGAGGTATATCCGCCAGATTGACTTTAAAAGAGATAAGTTTGACATTCCGGCAAAAGTGGCTTCGATTGAATATGACCCTAACCGCGGGGCAAGAATCGCCCTCCTCAATTATAAGGACGGAGAAAAAAGATATATGGTCGCTCCTATTGGCTTGGGTGTCGGCGAGGAAATATTAAGTTCAAAAAAACAGATTGAAATAAAAAGAGGGAACGCGATGCCGGTTAAATATATTCCGGCCGGCGTGGCCATCTATAATCTGGAAATGGAGCCGGGCCGGGGCGGCAGGATCGCCCGCGGCGCGGGAAATTCAATCTCCGTCATGGGCGTGGAAGGGAAGTACGCGCAAATCAGGATGCCTTCGGGAGAAATCAGGCTGGTAAACAAAGAATGCCTTTGCACTATTGGGCAGGTTAGCAATCCGGATAAGCGGCATATTAAATTAGGTTCGGCCGGGCGAAAGCGGCATTTAGGCATAAGGCCGACTGTCCGCGGCAAAGCCATGAATCCGGTTGATCATCCTCATGGCGGCGGCGAAGGCAACCAGCCCATTGGCTTGAAGCATCCGAAAACCCCTTGGGGCAAGCCGGCTTTGGGAGTTAAAACCAGAAAAAACAGATATTCGGATAAGTTTATTATAAAAAGAAGAGGCAAGGGGAGAAGATAGTAGTTAATTAGGAATTAGTTAATTAGTGATTAGGGGAAAACCTAATTAACTAATTAATTAATTAACTAGCATTATGTCAAGAAGTTTGAAAAAGGGTCCATACGTAAACCCGAGAATATTAAAAAAGATAAAAGCTTTGAAGCAGGGAGATAAAACCGTAATAAAAGTTTGGGACAGGGCTTGTATCATAACTCCGGAAATGGTGGGTTTTACCATTGGCGTTCATAATGGCAGGCAGCACACCCCGGTTTTCATTGTGGAAAATATGGTCGGCCACAGATTGGGAGAATTTTCCCCTACCAGAAAATTTGTGGGCCATGGCGGAAAAATGGCCAAGGGCCAGGCCAAAGAAGGAGCCGGCGCCGGAGCGGGAAAAGACAAAAAGGGGGGTAAGTAATTACAGGAACAGTCTTCCGAGGTTTTTCAACCCTTTTATTAAATCCTTTAATCCGAATTTTCCAAATATTAACTTGTGGCGTTAGAATTGACGGTTCACCTCGTTAGAAAACTTTATTCTTTCTAAACGGGGTTTACCCAAACTAAGTAACCAACCTAATCGTTTTGAATAATATGGAAGTAAAAGCGAAAGCAAAATTCATAAAAATGTCGCCCAGAAAAGTCCGTTTGGTGGCCGATGCCATCCGCGGAGCGGCTACTGGCCGGGCTTTGGAGCAGTTGAAATTTATAAATAAAAAAGCGTCCTTGCCGATAAAAAAATTGCTGGATTCGGGCGTGGCCAATGCCGTTAACAATTATGAATTGGATAAGGAAAATTTATATATAAAAGAAATACGGGTTGATGAAGGGCCGGTTTTAAAACGCTGGCAGCCTAAAGCGCATGGCCGCGCCACTCCCATCAGGAAGAGAATGAGCCACATAAGCTTGGTTTTGGCGGAGATAAAGATAAGCGGAAAGAAAAAGGCGCGGAAAGAAAAATTAGAAGCCCCGGTCAGATTAAACGTGGCAGCCAAAGAAGCGGAAGGCCTAAAGACAGGAGAAAAAAAGGAAAAGAAGCAAAAAATTTCGCCCGATCTGAAAGGAGAAAAAGGCAAAGAAATAGTTGATTTAAAATCGGAAGGAAGCGGCAAACATACTAAAATCGAGGGCGGGGGCAGCCATGGTTTTATGAAAAAAGTTTTCCGGAGAAAAAGTGGATAATTTAATAAGCTGTTAGCTTTTAGCTATTAGGTGTTAGGATTTTTTTGGTGGGGCTAAAACTAAAAGCTGGAGATTAAAAAAATGGGAAAAAAGGTTAATCCAAAAATATTAAGAATGGGAATAACAAAGACTTGGCCATCGGTCTGGTTTGGCAGTGGTGAAAAATATATAAAGAGTATTCAGCAGGATGTGCGGATAAGAAAATTTTTATTGAAAGAATTAAGAGAGGCGGGTGTGGACAGAGTGGAGATTGAACGGAGCGTCAACAAGATTAACATAAACATCCATACGGCTAAACCGGGCATAATTATCGGCCGGGGAGGCAGTGGCGCCGAGGATTTAAAGAAAAAAATACACGAAAAGTTTTTGTCCCGTCCCAGCGGAATTCGCCGGGGGGATATTAATTTAAATATTTCCGAAGTGGACAGGCCCAATTTGAGCGCCCAAATCGTTTTGCAGTCAATGGTTATGGATATAGAAAAAAGAATGCCTTTCCGACGGGTAATGAAACAAGCCATAAGCCGGGTGGAAAGAGCCGGGGCCTTGGGAGTTAAAGTGGTAGTAGGCGGCCGCTTAAACGGAGCGGAAATCGCCCGGACGGAAAAGTTGGTTTCCGGCAAAGTTCCTTTGAACACCCTGCGGGCCGATATAGATTATGCTCGGGGGACGGCCCATACCACCTATGGAAGCATTGGCGTGAAGATTTGGATTTATAAAGGGGAAGTTTTTAAGAAAGAGGAGACAAAAAAGGGCGAGATTGTTGGGGCAAAGAAAAGTTAGAAATATTAAGTAATTATTAAAATATTTTTGGCCACGTTCCGTCGTCGCCCTTTGGCGTGACCCCGCAAAATGCGGTGGCCAAAGGCGAGGCTCCGCTAAAGCGGGGCTGTGGGCGGGATCCGGTTACGACGGGAGAAATTAGAAATTTATAACGATAATATTTAAAAATTGTAAATAGATTTCTGACATTTGTAATATTTGTAAAAGATTTGTAATTTGTAATCTATGTTGATGCCAAAAAAAACTAAATACAGGAAGAGCCATAAAGTAAAACGCGGCGGAAAAGCCAGCCGGTTTGTTGAAGTTAGTTTTGGCAGTTTTGGCTTAAAGGCCGCGGAGGCTCATTGGATTACTTCCCGGCAGATTGAAGCCGCCAGAAAGGTTTTGACCAGATATGTAAAAAAAGGCGGAAAAATGTGGATAAGAATTTTTCCTGATAAATCGGTGACGCAGAAAGGCGGAGAAATTCCAATGGGCAAAGGCAAGGGGGCGGTAGACCATTATGTGGCGGTTGTGAAGCCGGGCATGATTTTATTTGAAATAGAGGGCGTGAGCGAAAAGGAAGCAAAGGAAGCGATGACTTTCGCTTCCCATAAGCTGCCGATAAAATGCCGGTTTGTTAAAAAACACGGGTAAGTAAAAATAAGGCGAATAAATATGGAATTTAAAGAATTAAAAAATAAAGAAGAGAAAGAATTGCAAAAAATTTTGTCCCAAACAAGGGAAAAATTGAGAGATTTGCGTTTCAAAGACGCCAATAAGCAATTGAAGAATATTCGGGAGATAAGGAAGACGAGGGAAACAATCGCCCGCGTTCTTACGTTATTGAATAAGTTGAGACTAGGGAAGGGCAAGTTGAATTAATATATTATTTAGTATGAAAAACGAAAAAACAGACAAAGACAACTTAAGCCAAAAGAAAGAAGTTTTTAAAAAAAAGTTTAATGGTCTTGTTGTTAGCGACAAAATGGACAAAACAATCGTCGTGAGAGTGGATCGAATCAAGAAAAATTCCAAATACGGTAAAAGGTATGCCGCCAGCAAAAAGTATAAAGTGCATGATGAAAAGAATCAGTATAAAGAAGGAGACAAGGTAATGTTTCAGCAATGCCGGCCGATAAGCAGAGATAAAAAATGGCGGGTTATATATAACACAAAATAAACGAATATAAACGAAATTACACGAATGATGAGTTAAGATTATTTAAATATTTTGTGTTCATTCGTTTAAATTCGTTTAATAAGTATATTCATATGATACAAGTGCAAACTAGATTAAAAGTAGCGGATAATTCAGGCGCTAAGGAAGTTATGTGCATAAAAGTTCTTGGTGGATATAAAAAGCGTTATGCCGGAGTCAGCGAAATTATCACGGCCTCCGTTAAGGAATCCGCCCCGCATTCAGCCATTAAAAAAGGAGACGTGGTAAGAGCCGTTATTGTAAGGACAAAAAAAGAAATAAGAAGAAAAGACGGAACTTATTTG
Source organism: Patescibacteria group bacterium (assembly GCA_028711655.1). NCBI lineage: Bacteria > Patescibacteria group bacterium. Next base: position 3,043 of record JAQTRU010000042.1, on the reverse strand, counting down.
CGTTTTAGTGATAATGCTTGCGTTATTGTTGATAAAGACAAAAAAGAGCCGAAGGGGACAAGAATATTTGGCCCGGTGGCCAGAGAAGTGAGGCGGGCCGGATTTTTCAAGATTGCTTCGCTGGCGCCGGAGGTGCTGTAATAACAATTAACCGTTAACAATTGACATTTAACTTTTGTAAGTATGAAAATAAAAAAGGGCGACAAAGTGAAAATATTATCAGGCAAAGACAAGGGCAAAACCGGAAAGGTTTTGCAGGTTTTTCCCGCTTATAACAAAGTAAGCGTGGAGGGCTTGAATTTGCTGATAAAGCATATGCGGCCCAGGCGTCAGGGGGAAAAGGGGCAAAGGATTGAGTTTCCGGCGCCGTTGCCTTTGGCAAAAGTCGCTTTGGTTTGCCCGAAATGCGGGAAAGCGGTAAGGGTTGGTTTTAAATTTTTACAATTAACCGTCGGCGGAAAGAATAAAAAGAAAAAAATCAGATTTTGCAGGAAGTGCCGGCAGGAAATTGATTAGAAAAATATGAGATTAAAAGAGAAATATGATAAAAAAATAGCGCCGCAGCTGAAAGAGAAGTTTGGTTATAAAAATATTTTTATGGCGCCAAAACTTGAAAAAGCGGTAGTCAATGTCGGCTTTGGGCGCTTTAATAAGGACAGCGCTTATATTGATAATATTAAGAATAATTTAGCCGATATTACCGGCCAGAAATGCGTTTTAACCAAGGCCAAAAAAGCAATTTCCGCTTTTAAGATAAGGGAAGGCATGGTTATCGGAGCCAAGGTGACTTTGCGGGGCGCGCGCATGTATGATTTTGTGGAAAAACTGGTGAACGTCACTTTGCCCAGAGTAAGGGATTTCCGCGGTTTGGCGGAAAAATCAATTGATAAAACAGGAAATTTAACCATTGGGTTCAAGGAACATCTGGCCTTTCCGGAAGTTTCTCATGATTCTGTTGAAAATATCCATGGCCTGGAAGTTATTATTTCCACTACCGCCAAGAATAAAGAGGAAAGTTTGGAATTGCTAAAGCTTCTGGGCTTCCCCTTAAAGCGCGAAGAGGCGGATATAAAAGAAACTAAGTAAAATATATGGCAAGAAAAGCGTTAATCGCAAAAGCAAAAAGAAAACCGAAATTTTCCACCAGAGTGGTAAGGCGTTGCTGGCGTTGCGGCCGCAACCACGGATTTATGCGCGATTTCGGTTTATGCCGCATTTGTTTTCGGGAATTGGCCGATAATGGAGATTTGCCGGGGATAAAAAAATCCTCTTGGTAATTTAAATAATAAAATAATAAAATAAAAAAATAATTTAAGTATTCTTCCTGACTTTTTCACCCCGTCAGAATTGCGGGGAGTCAGAGTTAAGAAGATGAATTCAAACATTTTAACTCCCACTAAAGTGGGGTAGAAATAAAAAATAAAAAATCAAAAATATATTGCGTCATTTTTTATATTATTTTATTTTTATATTTTTATATTATTTTATTTTTATATTTTTATATTTATTTTTATGGTAGATTCAATCGCCGACATGATAACAAGAATAAGAAACGCTTCAGCCGTAAGGAAGAGCGAGGTGATTTTGCCTATGAGCAAGATGAAGCTGGGAGTCGCTAAAATTTTAGAAAAAGAGGGCTGGGTGGGAGAAGTGGAAATGATAAGAGGGGGTTTTCCCAAAAATCAAAAAGACAGCGGCTGTGTTTTTGACCAATTAAGGATTGTTTTAAAGTATAAGAAGAGCGGCCGGCCGGCCATAAGCTGCCTAAAGCGGGTGAGCAAACCCAGTTTGCGGATTTATGCCAAAAAAGACCGGTTGCCGAAAGTTTTAAATAATTTGGGAATAGCTATAATTTCTACGCCGCAGGGCCTTATGACCAACAAAGAAGCCAAGAAAAAAGGCGTTGGCGGAGAAGTTATTTGCGAAATATATTAACGACACAGATCACAGATAAGTGTTTTTCTTTATGATAATCGTTTATCTGTGATCTGTGCTGAAATTAACTTTGTGTATCATCTATGTCACGTTTAGGAAAATTGCCAATTGAATTGCCAGCCGGAACTCAAGCTAAAATTGAGAAAGGTTTTATTATTGTCAAAGGCCCCAAAGGGGAAATAAGGGAAAAGCTGAATGATTTAGCAAAGGTGGAAATAGGAGATAGAGAAATAAAAGTAAGCGTTAAAAATCCGCAAGAAAAAAGGGAAAAATCTTTGTGGGGGTTATACCGGAGTTTGATTAACAATCTGGTAATCGGCGTTAATGAGGGCTTTGAAAAAAAATTAGAAATAAGCGGCGTCGGTTATCGCGCGGCTGTAAGCGGGAACAAGTTGGTTCTTAACTTGGGTTTTTCCCATCCGATTGAATACAATCTTCCGGAAGGAGTAACGGCAAGCGTGGAAGAAAATGTTATTACCTTGAAGGGTTTGGAAAAGAAATTAGTGGGGGAGACCGCCGCAAAAATAAAAAAATTCAGAATTCCCGACCCCTACAAAGCCAAGGGCATTAAGTATAGCGGCGAGGTTATAAGGAGAAAAGCCGGAAAGACGGCATCTAAAGAATAATTTTATGGATAAAAATAGGAAAAAAAATATAAACCGCGCTGTCAGGCGGGCCAGAATCAGATCCAGGGTAGCCGGCACAAAAAAAAGGCCTCGTTTGAGCGTTTTTAGATCAAATCGCGGGATGTATGTCCAGCTGATTGATGATGAAGCGGGGAAGACTTTGGCCAGCGCCCACAGCAAAGAAGCGGCAAAAAATAAAGGCGGCGATTCCAAAAAGGATGTTAGCTTTGAGTTGGGCAAATTAATTGCCAAAAAAGCGGCGGATAAAAAAATAAAACAAGTTGTTTTTGACCGCGGCGGTTATAAATATCATGGCCGGGTAAAAACTTTAGCCGAGGGGGCGAAGGAAGGCGGCCTTAAATTTTAAGTTCAAAATATTAACCATTAAAATCATTGATTAATAACATGCCAGAAGAAAAGAATAAAACTGAAAATAATATGGAGAAACCGGCGGAAAAAGAACCGGCCAGTCTTAAAGCCGG